>JAPPLY010000052.1 GCA_028819305.1 Bdellovibrionales bacterium | reverse complement strand
AGAGGAAAAAGCCAAAACTTACCCACGATAGTTTCTTCAAACTCTTCTACTCTGACACAGAGCTTGCGAAAGAGTTACTGAAACTTATTTTTTCAAAGAAAGAGGTTGGAGCTTATGATTTAAACAAGGTAAAAATAGAAAAAGACACTTTTGAAGAAAAAAGAGCGGATCTTATTTTTTCCCTCCCTTTTAAAAAGTACCCGAAAAGCAGGGTAAAAATATTTATTCTTTTAGAACACAAAAGCTTTTATGATAAAAACCTGTTTAGCCAACTTTTAGACTATCAGGTATTAGGTCGAAAACAAAGCATCCAGCAAGTGGGCTATCCCCAGCCTATAATCACTGTACTTTTTTATCATGGCAAAGAACCTTTAAAATGGAAAAAATCCCTTCAGGAAGAGGATTTTGGATTGTATTTTTCTAAAATTCCTATTGAATCCAGAAAAGATATGTTAAATTATGGATTGAGAATAATAAACACGCAAGACCCGAGAATCCGGCAAGCCGTTAAGGGTGGGAAATTCAAAGGGTATAGCGTCATAAAGCTATTATCTGAGATATGGAGTTTAAAGAAGAAAGTAACTCCATTAAAAGTAACAGATGCTTATGCTGAATTTGAAGAGATACTGAAGGATTTAAAGGGAAAAGAAAGAAGGACTGTAGAATTAAGGATATTGGAGTATTTAAGAGATAATACAGAGTTAGATTCAAAGATTTGGGAAAAAGCTGAAAAGCTACTTATAGAAGCGGGGGTATTAAAACAAGGAGGGCTTATGCAAGATGTAAGGGAAATTATCAAAGAGAAAGGCCGGTGGGAAGGCGAAAGAGAAGGACTGAAAAAAGGACGACAAGAAGGACGACAGGAAGTTGTTTTAAATATGTTGAAAGAAAAAGCGGATATTACTTTCATTTCTAAAGTGACAGGTCTTTCTGAAAAAGCAATAAAGAAGCTCAAAAATGGTTCTTAAAATCTTTTAAGGTGTCTTAGGCTTATGCAAGATGTAAGAGAAATTATCAAAGAGAAAGGCCGGTGGGAAGGCGAAAGAGAAGGACTGAAAAAAGGACGACAAGAAGGACGACAGGAAGTTGTTTTAAATATGCTGAAAAAGAAAACAGATATTTCTTTTATTTCCGAAGTGACAGGTCTTTCTGAAAAAGCAATCAGAAAACTAAAAAATGGTTCTTAATACTTCCGGGTCAACCCCCTAGTTTTCGGACTGAAATCCGGGCCATTTTTGTCATAATCTAAGTTTATAATCAACTAAATTGAGCGGAGGCAGCCGCTTTTTAAACTCCTCTATAGTCATATCTCAACTACAAAGACATTATTTTTTAAAATATCTATGGTATAAGCTCAACCCATGCGGCTTTTGACATAAACAGAAAAACAGAGTACTTAGAGAAAGTTGTCTATGGGAGAAAAGAAGGAATGAAGGAACAAGCAGGAGATTCTCTTTGTATTTGTGGTTCAGAGAAACAGTACAAACACTGTTGTTTTGGAAAGTTTATAGAGTTTCCACAAAAAAATGATTTTGAAGCCTCCCCTAATAATCTTACCTCTAAGATAAATGATGCCGCCAAAGCTCATATAGAAGACAAAAAGCCTTCTTCACTTAAAGAATTAAAACAGGAGTTAAATCAGTTTTTTCATGGTTACAATGAAAGACCAATAGATGACTTTCTAAGCCTTTCTCCTACTCAAATGCGATCTATTCTGGATAATTTATTCAGTTTAAAAAATGATTTTTTTATTTTCGAGTATGGGAGTCACTTTGAGAAAAAAACAAAAGAAGTTCCCTTTTTAGAACAAGCTTTTTATTTTTTAAATAGATTATATGAGTCAGGAGCAATGAAAGCCACTCAAAAAGGAAACCTCCCCAAATTTTTTGTAATGGAATTTTATCAAAAGTTTTTTTCCAAGGAAGAATTATTCTTCACTCCACATAAAGAAGACGATCTACCCGAGGTTAAAAGATTAAGATACATATTGAATATGACAGGATTGATAAAAAAAAGAAAAAATAAATTTTATTTAACGAAAAAAGGAACAAGCTTAATCAAAGACAAAAAAATCAAAGAACTGTTTAATGAGTTAGTTCTCACTTTTTTTAACAAATGGAATTGGGGAGTTTTTGACGGTTATTCTGAATTGTCTTTAATTCAGATAAGTGCTGTTTTTAATATTCATCTTTTGAATAAAAGAGCTAAGAACTGGATTTCAGGTGAAGAGCTTGGAGGAGTCTTTCTTAAGGCTTTTCCTGATCTGATTTTTAATGTTGATAAGAAAAGTTATTTTGATCCAAAAACTGAAGTGATAAGTTGTTTCCATATTCGGTTTCTTGAGAGGGTTTGTCTTCCATTGGGATTTCTTGATAAGAAAAAAAAAGGTAGAGGCATAAACAGCAAGAACTATTATAAGCTTAGTCCTTTTTTTAAACAGCACTTTAAATTTTCTTATTAGAGTGATGGTATAGTTTTTTCATTTTTTGTTTTAAATATAGTTGCTTTAAAAAATACATAGGTGACAACTTTCGTGTTCTTACTATTTTACAAAAATTTAAGAAGCCATAAATTTTGATAACAACATATAATTTTATACATTTTGTTAGAAAAAATAATGAAAACCATTCTTTTATAGAGCGTCTCTCTTTTTCAGTTACTATTAAACAAGATTTTGGACCAAAAGGTTTAGGATATTTAAACAGCCAGAAGAATTGATTTTGTTTCTTAAGAGCTTTATTTAGTGAGGAGTATTTATCAACTCTAAGAAAGTGACCAAGAGATTTTGTTTTTGACAGAAAATCTCTTAAATCTCTATTTTTTAGAAAGGAATGTGCTTTTTTTGGTAATAAAATAGGTATCAAAGAAACCTTAGAAGGGTTAGAATAAGAGTCAATATCTGCAATTTTAGCCCAAGAACAAGCTGATTGAACATTAGGATTCCATACTACATAGATAGAATCAAATGGGCACCAGCTCTTATTTAAAACTGAAGACTTTATGCTTTCAAGACCTATAGATAAGCGAGTCATAAAATTATTTAATGCATTTTTTGGATCTTCTGGATTTTCAGGAAATGTAGCAAACCATAGTGGTATTCCAACAATAAGAACACCAGTTCCGTAGTCTGAAACAATTTTCTGGTAAGAACCTCCGTCTTTTCCTTTTTGTGCTTTCTTTTTGATTAAAGCTATTACTCTATCAGCCATTTCATATTGTAATCTGGAGTCAGGAATGGAAGATGTAATAAATGATTTTATGTATTCATCAGCCTCTTGTTTTTGATGAAGTCCATTAAGATCTCTCATAAATTGATTTATCCTCATAGCATGCTCTCGGCTAAGAAAGGCCTCTGTTACTTCCACCCATATACGAACGCTTATTTCACAAGAAAGTAAAAAAGTATCAGTGGGTAAAAACAAATCAAAAAAAGCATCTCCAGGATCATCTGGCTTATGGTCTAAACCTTTAAAGTTTAGTTGACTCCAGCCTGCAAAAGAAACAAGAGATGATTTTTTCCACCTTTCTTTAGGAGACCATTGTTTAATCCAATATTGTTCTCGTAAATATTTTATCTTATCTCTAGGCTGAACATTTTGAAAATTATCATCATTTTTTTGGTCTGAAAAACATAAGATAGGAGGGATATCTTTTTTTGAAAAATCCAAATCATCTAAATTATTTTTTTTACTTTTAAAATTACCCTGATCATACATGAGATTTACATTGATAAATTAAACTTAACCTATAATATATACATGATGTTTTTTGAAAATAAAGCAAGCTCATAGCTGTATTTTTTTAAGTTTTTATAGAAAGCTTAATACAAGCGATTATGATTTCTAAATTATACAGAGTCCTAAAAAATACCTTCTTATAGGCGATCTCTGCTAAGAGGTCGCCAAAATTTTTCTCTTCAACACCAATAGGAGGGCTTTTAAAAACCCTCCTTAATTTATTTTTATTTGTGACTAAAAAGAAGCCCCTATCAAGAGGCTTCTTGCTTCAGTTTTTCTTCAATCAAGTTTTCTATATCGTGAGTCCAAAAGTAAGTTGAGCTATTGTCAAAGCTCATAACTTCCTCGTCCTCCTCAAGGCTGGAAATATACTCATCCTTAGCTATATCCCAAGCGACTTCGTCCATTGTTCTAAGAATATCCACTGTGGAAAGCTCCAGCCAGCCGACTTTTGTCTCTGTGGGGTAACAACCTTCAATCATATCTTCAAAGCTTTCTGTTTGATTAACAGGCTCTAAATGTTCTTTAAGAATATGCTCAATGACCCAATCTGTGTCATATTCACAGCCGACACCATCCATTATCAACATAAGGTCATCACTGCCGCAGTTATCACAACGACCTGTGGGGGCTTTTATGTAACACGAATAACAAAAGGGTATGCTTTCCTGAAAAGCCAGTTTTGTTAGTTGGTTTTGTATCATTTCTTTTTTAGACATATGCTCCTCCTATGGTTAAAAATTATATCTCGCTTACCCTCTTAAATAAAAAAAGAAAAACGCAGGGAGTGCTTTGCAAGAAAACAAATGGGAGGGCAACCGATTTTTTGAGAATCAAAAAATTAGGGAGGAACCGATTTTTTTCTTGAGGATAATTTGAAGAATTGTCCGGTCAAAGTAAGCGACCGGAGTGTTACAAAAATAAGAGAGGGAAAGCGAACCAGTAAGGAACTTAGAGAATAAAAAAAGAACCTCCCATTTTTTGGGAGGCATCCTTGAAAAAGGGGAAGATTATAAAACAGAGTTTAAGGAAAAAGTAGATAAGAGTCTTGCCAAAGAAATAGTTGCTTTTGCTAACTCTTCTGGCGGTCAAATTTATATTGGTATTACAGATGAAAACAAAATAGAAGGAGTAGATATTACAAATGAATTAAAAAGCCAGATAGAAGACATTGCTAGAAAATGCGACCCAAAAATTCCTATTTCACTCCAAGTAATACAAAAAGAAAAAATCTTAATAGTAGAAGTGAAAGAGAGTAAAGATAGACCACATAGGTGTTCTTCTGGTTTTTATATTCGCTCTGGAGCATCTTCTCAGAAACTTACCAGGGATGAAATTTGGGGTTTTATGGAGGAAGAAGAACTTTTTAGATTTGATCGTCAAATTTGTAAAAAATTTAAACTAAAAGAACATTTTGATAAAGAAAAATTATTTTCTTTTATGGATAGAACAAGAGTAGAATACCGGGTCAACCCCCTATTTTTCGGACTGAAATCTTGTCATTTTTGTCATAAT
>JAPPLY010000059.1:3195-5319 GCA_028819305.1 Bdellovibrionales bacterium | reverse complement strand
GAGAGAAGGTTTTACAACCAAACTGATAAAAACACCATATAATTCAACATAGAGTAGAAAACATTACACTTTTGAAGAAATTTTATATACTTTTTAAGTTCGGTTGATTTTTATTTTTCCGACCCTTCCAGGAGTCTCCACATTTGAGTAAAAAAAGAAAAATAACAGGAGGATGGAAGCACGATCAGTATAATTTAAAAAAGTTCAATAGAAATAATGATAGAAGCAGCAAGTATCATTATTTTTTCTTCAGGGGATATTGGCCCTATTTGTATTTTTAAGGTCTCCCTATAAGTCAAAAACTCTTTGATTGTTGGGAATCTTTTTTTAATTATTCCTATTTTTTTATTTCTAGGGTTGTAAATAGGAAAAGTCCAGAATTTTATAATAGGTGCATAAACAAAGCCAATAAGCTTTTGGTTTTTTGTCCGAAATTCATACTTTCTAATAAAGGGATGAAATCGTCTTTTTATAGTGGCAAGCATCTCATGGCGTTCATCATAGATTAAAGTAGTGGAGGCCATTATATAAGAAGATCTTTTTAAATACAGAATAGGGTTATGGTTTTCATTTATGATTTTAAGTTTTATGTTTCTTTGGTGTCTTAAGTAATAATTTTTAACAAAAAAAGGAACTAGCTCTTTTTTTACCTCTTCTTGAATCATTCCTATAACTTTTTTATCTGGATTTTGTATTTCATATTCATAAGGGGCGTTATACGCGAGGTGATTAGAAAGCTTTTTATCTGGTTCTCCTACGCCTAAAGTTTGGCGAATTTGAAATTTATTCAAATTTTCCACAAATGCTTGAAGGGTAGAAGTCATGTTTTTAGTGTATCAAACATAAAAAAAGAAACAAATACTTTAGTATATTTTAAAACTAAAAGGGTTTTATCCCCATTTCTTATACGGGGACAGATTTGTGCGAACCTTCCAGGAAGACACCTATAGGAAGAGATATCCCTCCCCCCTAAACTCTTAAAAACAATCAATACATTGCTTTTGTTTTACAGTGTGTTCATTTTTCTCATTTTAGCTTTTTAGAAATACTCCGATAAGAAAAATATGGTTGATTCTCAAAAAAACAGAAGAAAACACAGGAGCCGTGCTCATTCCCGTTCTTCCCGCTCTAAATCCGATGTTCGATCTCGATCTCGTTCTTATTCTTCATCTTCATCTCAAAGAAGGGCTTCTGCTCCACCGGGAAAAAGAGTGGTGAAATCGCAGAAAAATAGTTCTATACTGTTTCCTGCTCTATTTGTAGCCCTCTCTGTTATTGCTTTTTTTTATTTATCCCAAGATAAAAAAACACCTACTTCGGATTCTCGATTAATAGAGCAACCGGGAAAAAAGCTCACTGTGGAAGAAAGAATAAAGCAGAAGGAGATGGAAATTAAACTTAAGCAGGATGTGGAATCACAAAAGGCAATATCTGAAAAATTTAAAGAACCGGTGGGGGAAGTGGAGCTTCTGGAACCGGGATTATCTCCTTTGGATATGGGTGTTCATTTTCCAGATAACTCTAACATTAAAGAAGTATTTGATAAGATAAGTGAAAAACCGTTTGAGAATGACAAATATGAAGATCCGGAAGATGTGGTTCGTCGGCAAATAGCTCATCAGGAGTGGCTGGAGGAGTATCTAGCGGAAAGAAATGCCAGTGAAAAAAGGGAGTTTATACAGAAATTTGTGCAAGCAGCTAGGGAACAAGGTTATAATGTGTATTTTACAAAGGATATGAAAGCTATTTTAGAACCTATAGATCCAGATGAGATAAAGAAAGAACAATTTGATGAAGTTAAAATTAACTGGAAATGAGAGAGAAAAACGCGCCCGGAAGGATTCGAACCTCCGACCCCCTGATCCGTAGTCAGGTACTCTATCCAGCTGAGCTACGGGCGCAGAGCCATCACTATAACATCTTTTTTTCATTCTTACATATTTAAAAACTATAATAAATATTACATAGATTTAAGGAACTCCAGTTGTTATCTTCGGTTCGTAGAATCTTCGGTTCGTAGAATCTTCGGTTCGTAGAATCTTCGGTTTGTAGAATCTTCGGTTTGTAGAGTCTGCGACCTTTGGGGAGTAGAGAACACAGGGCAGAAAATCATAAATGATTTTC
>JAPPLY010000059.1:0-3095 GCA_028819305.1 Bdellovibrionales bacterium | reverse complement strand
GTGGCTGAAACCAGCCGTTTGCTAAACGGCCGTACGAGTAATGCTCGTACCGAGGCTTCGTACTTCCCTCTCCCCAAACATAGTAAAGGAGCGACCTGTGTTGTCTGCGACCTTTGGGGAGTAGAGAACACAGGGCAGAAAATCATAAATGATTTTCTGAGTGACGGGTTTAAGATCAAGCGTAATTTTGTTATAACTAAAAATTGTAAGGAGGGATGGGTGAGTGGCTGAAACCAGCCGTTTGCTAAACGGCCGTACGAGTAATGCTCGTACCGAGGGTTCGAATCCCTCTCCCTCCGCCACTGTTTTTCTAACCCTTATAAACATTGGAACTTTTCGGAGTGAAATATTTTTTTGCGTGATTTTTGCGTGATTTTTTAAAAGCCGGAATAAAATAACTCTTACTTGGCTGTATTAAATAATATAGAAGATGTTTTCTCTCCTATATCTGAACTCAAAAGAGCTATAGCCTTTGCATACCTTTGAGTTACTCTCTGCTCTCTATGTCCAAGACTGGCTTGAACAGCAGAAAGATTTTTTGTTCCCATAAGTGCCATCGTTGCGTAAGTATGGCGGCAAATATGAGTTGAACGCCAAGGGAGATTTAATGCTACAAAACCAGCATTGAAAGCTGATTGAACTGCATTATATTTTAAGAGTTCTCCTTTAGTATCTGTAAATACCAAATCATTCATGGCAGTTCTTTTCATTTCCAAAAGAATGTCTTTTAATCTTTTTGGAAGAATAAGAAGTCTTGCAGATTGAGAAGTTTTTGTCACCTCTTCTAAAAAAGGCTTCCTTGTAAAATGATCCCACCGGACTCTTCTTATAACACGGGCAATCCCATGTTTTAAATCCACAGCAGACCATTTCATACCGCAGGCTTCTCCAACCCTTGCTCCTGTAAGCAACATAAAGGAAGCTAGTCTCCAATAAACTGGATTGCTTCTATGTTCTTTAAGCCATTCCATCCACTGTCTTGCGTCCTCCGGTTCTATGAAATAATCCGGTCGTCTTGGAACATTCGGTTTAAAGAGACACATTTGCTTATGTTTCTTTGTGATAGGAACATTGAAGTTTTCATTAAGGAAATTTTTATACCAGTTTAGAATAGTCTTTAATAATTCCAAATCCTTAATAAAACTTTTTCTTCCTTTGTTCTTTACTGTTGGCTGTTTTTTAAGCCAGCTAATCCACTCTATGACATGAACTCCTTTAAGCTCAGCCATTTTTATATTAGCTAAGGGGCCTGAGTAAAGATATGTCAAACGACTTTCATAGCCTTGAACTGTGGACTTCATCATACGGGCGTGAATGTCTTCCCAATATTTATCTATGCAGTTTCTAAACAGCATTTTATCATTCAGACTAGCAGGATCAAGAGTGTATTGTTGTTTTTCTTTTTCATGCCATAGTATAGCTTCCCGCTTTATTGTAAAAGTTTTCGCTGATATGCGAACACCTTTTACATATACTTCAGCACGATAAAAGATGACTTCTTTTTGTTGTTTTTTTGTACGGTATCTTCTTTTGATTATTCCCATGATGGTTCCTCCTTTCGGTTTAACCACCTTTGCACGCTCCTTTCCTGAAAAAAATGCTTTCTCCCAAGTTTGACATGAGGGATTTTTCCAAGAGCTATCCAATTACGGATAGTTTGGGGAGCTAACCCGAAGATAACCGCTAATTCCTCTACCGATATTAAATTGTCAAAGAGCAGACCTGAAGGTCGGCTGGGTTTGCCAGCTTTTTTAAGCTTAGTCCTTTTTTTGAATTTAGACAATTCTAAAGCATCGCCGCAATTTAATAATATTGAATGTTTTTTATCTTTATTGCTTCTCATATTTCACCTCTCAGTCAAGGATAACGGCCTCCCTTCAAGAGAAGCCGTTTCTTTCTTTATGACTTTTTCCATTCCTTTTTTGGAGAAAGAAGATAGTCTCCTGTCATATTTTGAACATCCAATTTTAAGGTATAGCCTTTCTCATCTTTTCGTGGAAAGGCTACTCCACAACGGATAAAGCTCCTTTGCTCTTTTCCGTTCTTATCTGTCCAGGTGTTGATATTCAACACATCTAATATTTTATTCATGTTTCCTCCTTTATGGTTTTTTATACCTCCTAGCAAAATTCATTCCATAAATAGAGAGACTTTTCTTGGTTTTTCGAGCCTACTTAAAATCAAAAACTGTAAGCTCTGTTTCCGGTATAAAGTGTCAATCATGTATCAAGTCTTTCAATCAAGTTTTTTACCTTTCTTTTCAAAACAAAATCTTTTCTTGCCTTACATTTTTTCTTTTCCTATACTTAACTTATCTGATTTTTTTAGCCGTGAAATTTTAGGAGACCTTCCTAAAATTTCATGGCCTCTAAAAAATCATTATTCATCATTACTCTACTCGAACCCAGACCCCCCTACTCACACACACCACCACCATCCCCATCCACAACCCACACCACCACCATCCCTGACCACCTCCACGAATATCGTTGAGGGGAGGTGGTCAGGGATGGGCAGTGGTGAAAGTCCTTTGTTTTTAGGGATTTAGAGGAATTTTAAAAAATCAAACTTGAGGGGTCACTTGAGGGGGTAAGGAGATAAAATGTTTTGTTAAATTTGACTGCTTTACATTGTAAAATAGCCTTAAAACATGAATTTAATTTATTAAAATATAAAAAATCTTCTCCCCCCCCCCCCTCAGCCTCTCATAAAGGGTTAAGGGGGCATTCGGGCCGGCAGATTTTTCTTTCTTTAGAAGTGATTCTTTTAAGGAATTTTTTACTTTTTTATAAGTACTTAGAAAACTATCAATTTTTAGACTTAGTTTCTGGTAAAAAAGTAAAGAATTTCTAATTGAACTTTATCTCTTATGTCTTTAAGCTCATTTGAACGTTTATGACTTTCTACTCCTCTTTCTAGTATGGTAAGCAAATTTTCTAAATATTTTTTTCTTTTTGTAGTGTCTTTAATACCTTTTTTTGCCCATTGTAAACCTTGTATACCCAATACATGATAAGGATAAGGATCTAATTTACCTCTTTGTGGATCGTCCCTGAAAAATGGACAGTGAGTAAGCATCATTTTTTATACTCTTT
>JAPPLY010000027.1:25498-53493 GCA_028819305.1 Bdellovibrionales bacterium | reverse complement strand
ATGGTTTATATGATGTTTATGGAAATGTATGGGAGTGGGTACAGGATAAGTGGAGGAAAGCGTTACCGGGAGGAAAGGATCCTTTGAATAAGAGCGGGTTTTCCTCTGTTTTTCGTGGCGGTGGTTGGATCAATAGGGCTCAGTACTTGCGTTCCGCGAATCGTTACAACTACTACCCGGATCTCAGGCACTTCAATATCGGGTTTCGCCTGGTGAGGACTTTGTAAGCCTTTAGGACTTTTACCCTTTTCTCCTGTTGTTTCCATTAGTATAAAAAATATATGTCTTTTTATTTTTTAGGAACCGGGCCTTTTTCAAAATCTCTTATTTTACGCGCTCTTATTGTTCAAAGCTATTTTCCTAAATTACAGATCACAAAAGATAGCTTATGTGAAGATGTACTATCTATGAAGGCAGGTTTAAGAAACCTGGAAAAACATACTACAATAGAGAACCTACAGGGAGGAGCGGTCTTGCGCTTCTTAGCTTTAAGAGCCTCCCGCAAAACTGGCTCATTTATTTTAAAAGGCTCTAACCGCCTTTTTCAAAGGCCCACACAGGAGCTAAAAATGGTTTTAAATCAATTATCCTGTGATACCCAGTTTACTCAAAATAGTTTGCATATAAAAAGTCAAGGTTGGTTTTTATCTGGAGACGCTCTCACTATGTCAGCCCATCGCTCCAGTCAATTTGCTTCTGCTGTGTTTCTAAATAGCTGGAACCTCCCCCACGACCTATTTGTAAATATAGAAGGGCCTATTGTATCCTCCTCTTACTTTCAAATGACTCTGGCTTTCTTGCGCTTTTTAGGTATGCAAATTAAAGGATCTAATGGGGAGTACCACATTCCTTCCAAACAGAAGATACATCAACTTACATATCACCCGGAGCCAGATATGAGTTGCTTATTTTCCTTGGCAGCCTTAACAGGAATAGAAGGAGAAACCGTTTTTACTAACTGGCCAGAGATGAGCTTTCAGCCAGATTTTATTTTTCCTTCCATACTAAGTAATATGGGTTTTCAGATTACACCAAACCAGGATAGAAGTGGGGAGGAGTTTCAGAATCTCTCTCTATTTTTAAAAAAAACAGAACCGATTGAACACCCTGACCTCGACACTGCGGGCTTCGTGAAAACAAGGTCAGGAGTCAAAAAGAATCCGTATAAAGCCACACAAAACATCTTAAAAATCACAAGAGGAAAAAAACTAAAACCCATTAACTGTAAAATAACAAACTGTCCTGACCTCTTCCCTGTCTTATCCGCTCTCTGTGCTATCACCAATGGAATCAGTCATCTATATGGGGCTCCTCACTTGCGCTATAAAGAATCCCACCGTATTGAACAAATGGTTCAACTATTAAGTCAAGTAGGACGAAAATGTAAAGTAAAAGAGGATGGCTTAACCATTATAGGACAACCTGTCTTACCAGAAGAAAAAACACAAGCTTTAATATCTTTTAACCCGAAGGAAGATCACCGTATGGCTATGGCCGCCGCCCTTTTAAAAAAAGCCGGATTCCCTTTAAGGATTTTAAACCCGGAAGTGGTAAATAAAAGCTTTCCTGATTTTTGGTCTGCTGCTAATATCGTACCTTGATTTTATCTCTATGGTATATTTATGATTTACTTAATTATAGGTCACCGAGGAGTGGGAAAAACCTCTTGGTTGAAAAAATTAAAACATGTTCTTACAAATTCCCGTGAAACTCGGTATAAAAATATACCAATCGTGTTTAAAAATTCCGAATTTATACCAATTCGGTTTGAATGTTCCAGTCGTCTCTTTTTTTCTTCCAAGGAAAGAGAGACTCTGAAGGATGCAACTTTTATACCGGATCGGTATAAAAGCCCCTCTGCCAAGAGAAAAGAACCGAAAAGTTACGGAAAAGCTTGTCCCCGTGGAAACGGGGATAATACCCTAAGAGGTATAGTACTTTTCAATAAGAGAATAGGAGTTAAAAGGCTCAGACATGCGTTTTGCCACAGAGCAACCCTTGGTTGCTCCTGTGTCAAATCCGAACTCGCTTTTACCCCCTATTCTCCTATTGAAAACGGACATATAAGTTTTTATTTTATAGACCTGGATCAGGAAATAGAAAAACAAACCGGACAGAAAATAAAGACTCTTCTTTCCTGTAAAAACCAAGGAAAAGGCACATCGAATGACCGATTTCGCTCCCTAGAACGAAACATCCTTAATAAACTGATAAATCAATACAAAAATAAAAAAGACCTGGTATTTATTGCTGTGGGAGCAGGGGCCTGGCATGTTCTCCAACAGAAAATACCCTCTTTTTGTCATATTATTCATTTAGCACGTGAAACCGACTCTCAAGGTAGAGTATTTTTAGATCGCCCACGGCTCATACCCAATCAAAAACCTTATGCAGAATACATGTCTTTATACCGGGAAAGAGAGCGTTTTTATAAAAAAATAAAAACAGAAAGCTTCGTATTGCCCGAGAGGGATATGAGCTTTAATGAAGTAGAAAAACTCCTATTTAAACCCAAAGGGTTTTGTTTGGCGAACTTTCCAAATGTGTTGAACTTTCACAACCAAAATAAACCCAAAGGGTTTTGTTTGGCGAACTTTCCAAATGTGTTGAACTTTCACAACCAAAATAAAGCCAAAGGGTTTTGTTTGGCGAACTTTCCAAATATGTTTAACTTTCACAATAATTTAAACTCTATTATAACTCTAAATAAAAATACTTTGCCTGCGCATAAGAAGCAGTGGCTGCATTTCATCAGTAAAAGGCTTTTCTGGGGGCTTTGTTTTTTTGAATTGCGGGATGATCAATTAAATCCGGATGATTTAAGGTTTTTATTAAAAATAATTCCAAAAGAAAAGCAACTTTTAAGCTTTCGCATATCAAAAAATTCCCTCTTTCTAAAACAAGATCTATCTTCTCTTACCTGGGATTGGCCATTGGAAAAAGGCCCTCCTCCCACGGTCTTATCGCTCCCCCTATCTGCTTCCTTAAAAGGAAAACGGAAATCCTGTCAAATCCCTCCCCCTCCTGTTTTGTCTCTCCACAACAGAGGGAAAAAAGAATCACTTCGTCAGGTTTTCAAAAAAATTACAGCTTATAAAGCTAGTCACTTTAAACTGGCTGTGCCTATTAGAAACTTTAAAGAACTCATGCAAGGACATTTATGGTTCTTAAAAGACCCCGAACATCGCTCTTTTCTCCCTATATCAGAAAAAGGAGAAGTGGGCCTGTGGAGATGGTATCGTCAAATCTTTGGGCCTCAAATGAAATTGCACTTTATTAGAGAATCTCATGGAGGGGTGTTGGACCAGCCTTTTCTATACGAGCATTTGCTTTTTTTAAATACTATATCGAGTAGGTCAGGAAATCGCGCTCTCAGGGAGTCTCTCTCTTCCCTTGGGAACTTCTGTTCCCTTGAGGGAAAAAAAGAGACGACCGAAAAACCGCTGTCCCCGCGAAGCTTGTCTCCGCGAAAGCAGGGAGCGGGGAACAAACCGGATTGGTATAATACATCTTCTTCTCTCTCTCTGCCATTTGCGGCGGTATTGGGTGATCCTGTTATTCATTCAGCAAGCCCCTCTTTCCATAGAAGGTTTTTTGCTAAAAAAAGAATGGTTTTTACTAAAATCACTATAGACGAAAAAAATTTTACAAAAGAAAATTTATGTATTTTACAAAAAATGGGTCTAGTTTGTGCCGCTGTTACTTCCCCTTTAAAGAAAAAAGCTTTTCAAACTTGTGATGAAATGGATTCTTCCGCTAAAAAGGTAAAGTCAGTTAACACTTTAGTTTTTAAAAATAATAAATGGTTTGGAAGCAGTACAGACCAATACGGCTTACAAGCTTTACTCAACTCTATAAAAAAAATAAACAAAACCCATATAGCTGTATGGGGAGGAGGAGGCTTGAAAAAAGTTTTGGAAAAAAGCTTTCCTAAGGCCTCTTTTTACTCTGCTCGCACAGGACAAAGAAAAGCAAATACTTTGTGTCCGTCCTATAAAAAAAACCAAAGAAAAAAAAAGGAAGATACACATCCCTCTATTGTAGTATGGGCTGTGGGTCGAAATCGTATGCCTACCACAGTACTTCCTCCATCTTTTTGGAAACCAAAATGGGTTATAGATTTAAATTACACTGAAAATTCCCCAGGAAAAGAATACGCTTTACTAACGGGAGCAAAGTACATATCTGGAATAACTATGTTTAAACATCAGGCGAAAAAACAACAGGAAATATTTTCAAAATATTTAAAGAGTAAAAATTAATGACATACATCTGAAAAAACGAAAAACCTTGTCTTCGCAGAGACGAAGATCAAGCACAATCGGTATAGATATTCATCTTATTTGAAATTTTGAGTTTTACAAGGTATATAAAAAAAGAGACCCCCCCCATTACATAAAGGAGCCGTTTATGGGAGCTAATACTTTTGGAACACATTTTCAAATTACCACTTTTGGGGAAAGTCATGGTTTGGCAATGGGGGTCGTGGTGGAAGGTTGCCCTGCTGGTGTACCCTTTTCACAAACCTTACTTAAGGAAAAGATGGAGCGTCGGCGTCCTGGGTATTTTCCATGGACTTCCTCTCGAAAAGAGCCGGACGAACCAGAGCTGCTAAGTGGCGTATTTGAAGAGCGTACCTTGGGCACTCCTTTGGCTTTAATTGTGAAAAATAAAAATTTTAGATCTAAAGATTATCAAAATATTAAAAACCAGGCTCGTCCGGGTCATGCCGATGATGTATGGAAGGAAAAATTTGGCTTCACGGATTATCGCGGGGGAGGGCGAGCTTCCGGGAGAGAAACCACCGGTCGTGTCCTGGGAGGAGCTGTAGCGGAAATGTTTTTAAAAACACTTTATAAGTCTCTAACTGTAACCGCCTTTCCTGTACAAATTGGCCCTTTCATCAGAACTTCTGATTCTATTAATGCTCCCCCTGCTTCTACTTATATACCGATCGAGATTGAAAATTTCGGGTTTAAAAGCTTGGCTAACAAAGGGCCGAGAAGCTACAAAAAAGTAATACCCTCCGGGTATAAGAAAAAGTGGTTTGGATCGCAGACTAAAGAAGTGGAAGATTTTTTAATCCAAAAAAAATCAGAAGGACTCAGTTACGGAGGAACTATTAGACTGGAAATTGGCAAACCTCCGGCTGGTTTGGGTCAACCTGTCTTTCGAAAATTAAAATCAGATATGGCTTCTGCTTTTTTGAGCATTGGTGCTTGCTATGAAGTATCCTTGGGAGATGTTCCTTTTTCCTCTGAGCAAGATAAAAAATCGAAGTTTTCTTCTATAAATATAAATGAAATAGAAGGAAGCCAATTACATAATAAAAGCAAGGATGCCGTATATGGAGGTATTCGGGGAGGGATCTCCACCGGAGAGAAAATTATTTTCCAATTAAAATTTAAACCTCCTGCTTCTGTACTGGATATTGCTAAAAAAGGAAGACACGATCCTTGTATTGTTCCTCGTGCAGTTGTTGTTGTAGAGGCTATGGCCTGGTTAGTAATGGCGGATCATATTTTGTGGTCCCGACAGGATCGTCTTTCAGATTCGGTATAAATATATTGATCTTGATTTGTAAGGACAAGGTTCGTGGGGGTAGGATTGTGGGGATCAATCAAAATGGGGGTAAGAAAACACCTTGGGTCTAAAGCTCTTCTTATTTTTTATAATAGCATCACCTGTGGCAGAGATAACAAAAAAAACCCGCTTCTCCGCTAAACTCTCCGCTTGCCTGTTTGATTTAAGCAAAAAAGCCATAGCTCCATTTTTTAAAATCAGACCATAGAATTTTAAATTGCTCTATATTCTTTTTAAATTCACCCACATCAGAAGGGTCTAAAGTCGCTTTCACTTTCACAACCCCCTGTTTCCAATTTTAGCAATAAAAAGTAACAAAATCCGTACTTTATCTCTAAATATTCAGATCTCGGATTTTCTTCTCTAAAAAGTAGCTCAAAAACCCACTCTTTCCCCTCCTTTGATATTGCACATATAAAAGCACCATGAAAAAAAATAGAAAAAACCAAGTCTCCTTAAACTTAAACAAGATATACAAATCCCGTTTGAAATACCAAACTTCACTGTTAGTAAGTTTCAACACTTTAAAGAGAAAAAAATCTAAAATCTCGAACAGGCGTTTTGCAAAAAGGCAACCGGTGGTTGCATTGAGCTCAAGGGCCTAACTCGTTTTAAGCTTTTTTTCTCTTTAAATTTTTGTAAGCTTTTGAACAAAAAAACTGAGGTGTAACTAAAATATTCAAACTAGATTTTTTAAACAGGACCTTTAAAATGGCTATACACACTAATCATCACGATCAGTTCTTTAAGTTTTTCTTCTCTAAAACAGAACTGGCTCAAGAATTACTTGAGCTTATCTTCTCAGAAGAAGAACTAAAAACTTATGATCTAACAAAACTAAGAGCAGAGCAAGATTCCTTCCCCGACGGTAGTAATGCAGATCTCGTCTTCTCCCTTCCACTTAAACCCTATCAAACCAGGGGAGTCATACCCCCTGCCTCCACTCCTCTTACTTTTAAAGAAACAATGAAAAAACATTCAATCTCTAATGTAATATCCGAAATCCGTATATTTATCCTCCTCGAACATAAAGCCTCTTATAATGTAAATCTTTTTGAACAGCTTTTCCGATACCAATATCTGATTATTGAACAAAACTTAAAAGAAGGAAAGCCCCTTACCCCTATTATACCTGTTGTGTTCTATCATGGAAAGAAGCCTTGGAGGTGGAAACTCTCTTTTCAGGAGGCTTTAGGAAATAAGGCTTTTTTAAATTTGCCTCTCTCCATCCGAAAAAGTATGTTAAACTTCGAGGTAAGGCTGTTAGATATACAGGATAAGAAGTGGGAGTGGGTGTTTAAGGATCACAGTTTTAAGAGTCGAGGTTTATTATATTTGCTAAGGGAGGTTTGGTCAGGAGAATTAAACTTTAAAAAAGTATTTTCTCTTTTTAAAGAGCTGTTGGAGAGGGAAAGAAATAAAGAGGGTATAATACTAAATATAATGGAGTATTTAATAAAGGGATATAAGATGAAGAAAGAAGAATGGGAGGAAGCGGAAGCAGAGGTAGTCAAACAGGGATTAATAAAGAAGGGGGGATATATGGACATAAAGGAACTTTTTAGAGAAGAAGGGCGGCAAGAAGGATGGCAGGAAGGACGACAGGAAGGGCGGCAGGAAGGACGATTGGAAAGAGATAAAGAAATGATCTGTAATATGCTGAAAGCAGGGGCAGATATTTCTTTTATTTCAAAAGTCACCGGGCTTTCTGAAGAGGAGATAAAGAAACTGAAAAACAGAACCTGACCAAGCTGTCCATATTTGAGTAGAACATATTATATAATATCTAAGCCGTTTCATAAAATAGTTATTGATGCTTTTGTGCCCGATTACTCTATTACAAGAAAGTCCTTAATTATAAATGTATTGTTACTGATATTGTTGCATCTGAATATAGCCGGTAATAATTTTCATTGTGGTGGTCTGACCCGCCCCATTAGGCCCTAGGAAACCAACCACCTCCCCCATATATTAAACGACCAGTCGAAGACGAGCGAGTCTTTAAAAATGATTTAATGTACCTTCAGAGGAGGGTATGGTATAAACTTTACTGAGCCTGTGACATCACTTCCTCTCGTATAGGAATAAATACCTCCAAAAAATCATCAGCAATGGCTGTTAAGCACTCTATTCATTTCACCTGAATCCAGGAAACTTTCTGGAAGTTCTATTACACCTGTGAAATTGTGTCCTTTTTCCAATTGTGATCTTATAATTTGAGTAACAGCTGCTTTTAGTTCGCTTGGGGGACTTTGAAGAACTCTGTCAACATTAGTACCCTCCAGAGGAATAGATTCATGGTGTAATATAAAATAAGCAAGTTCTGTTCTTTTTCTCTTTTCCACAGGTAAACCTTTAACCGCTTTCTCCATTTTACCATATAATTCCCTATAAATATGGGTATTTGATCCTATCATTTTGTATATAGATACCTTCGCATGTAAGAGATCATGAGAAAAAAATCTTTGAGAGGTCATCTTTTTCCCCTCAGCAATTTTTATTTCATTAGTAAGCCCTAAAGGATGAATACCATGAGTATTAGCTCTGTTAAGAGCTTTGATTCCTACTTCCCCGTGCAAGGTCGGCATTAAAATATGTAAAGGAAATTGTCCTAATAAGCTATTAATCTGGTCTTTACTATTTCTTTCATCTACACGATCTTGTCTAGTGGTTTTTGCCACAGAGGATAACTCATTATTAAATTCTAACCACCATTTGTAAGTAACACCTTTGTTTGCAACAACTTCTTTTGCTTTTTTTTCTAATTTTCTTAATTGCATTAGCTGCATTCTTCTTAACTGGCTTCCGGGTGGAGACTGAAGCCCCTGCCGTATATGTGCAATGTGACTTTCCACTTTATCAGCAAAATAATCGATATGAGTCGTATGAGGGTTCGCTTTTAATTCTGTTAAACGTTGTTTTACAGCCATCCATTCATTCACCTCATCAATTCCTTTTGTATAAGCCGTAGTATATCCATCCCTTTTAAGTTGTTCAGCTTCCTGGGTCCTAGGGAGAATTTTTAATTCATCATGACCAATTGTTTTTTTATTAGATTTAAAAGCCTCAAATATCGCTTCAAATTCAGATTCCACTTTAACTACTTTACGAGGGTTTCCAGAAACCAATCAAGATCATGAAGATACTTGAAAAAATCTTCAGATATTTCAGCAGTTTTTAATTTCCCAGAAGGATCTATAACCTCTACTAAAAAATAATATTTATCATCTTTTTTTATTTTTTTTATAATTCTTGCTGGTGTTGAATTTTCTGGCATTAGACCTGCCCTGCCAAACAGTCCCCTTTCATATTTTTCAGATGTGATAAAGAAACGATCCCCTTTCGCCAAACTTTCTATTTTAGATTTTCTTGAGATATAAACAAAATTAGCTTGCATAAGCTTTTTTATTTCTCTTTTTGAAAAGCCCGCCTTTTGAAGCATTTCACTTATCATCCTCATAACATTTTGGTACAGCGTGTAGTTGGGATCCATATCTCTTGTGAATATCTGAACAGGATGAGCTTTGCTTTCCTGAATGCACAAAATATCAGGATCTTCTTTTTCCAGGAAGGAAACAAAGCCTTTTCGGGCACAAGCTCTAATACCATTAACATTCCACGAAATAATTTTCATATTTTAGGACAAATCTTTTTCTTTCTTTTTTATATATAACTACACTATTTCCGTATGAATGTTGAGGATTTAAAATTAAAAAGAATATACCATATTTCCTTTAAACGGAACCTTCTATATTCTCACTTAGATAGGGATCAAACAAGATTGGCGTTTTATCTCCTCTGGACCAACTGTAATTAAAAATATATAATTTAACTGTGTTTAATCTTCACCCCTACAGAGACAATTTTGTAAAAATTATTAACCACTCTTAAAAAACGGTAAAGCTAAAAAACAAATAAATTTTAAACCGATTCGGATTAATATGCAAGAGATGACTAAATAAGGAATATGCATTTGGAAAAGCAATATGAGAATTTTTATCAGGAATACAGAAATAAGCTAAATAAAAAATACCCTTCTATTGCTAAGACCGATCTCCCTATTCCTCCTATCTCCCCCTTTGTAATCAATCTCAGCCAAGAGACTATAAATGATATAAAAGACTTGGTGAAAACCTTTTACAAGGTGGTCCATCTAAAAAACTATGCACAACAAATTCAAACAGATAAAAATTTCTATTTAAACGCACCGGCTTCAAACTCATCTCTTCTTATGTCTTATGACTTTCATTTAGATCAGGATAATAATTTAAAGTTAATTGAAGTCAACACTCATTCTTCAGGATACTTAGTATCCGATTTAGTAGATCAAGTTAATGGGCTAACATCCCAAAGTGAATTTGCTCTATCTTCATTAAAAAAATCTTTTGAACAGGAATGGGAAAGCTTTTCAGAACAGCCCCCCCCTCCTGCAAACACTTTAATAGCCGACCATAAAATTAAAGACCAAAAAATGTATATAGAATTTTTAATGTATAAAGATTTATTAAGCTCCTGGGGCTGGCCCTGCCAGCTATATGAAATAGAAAATTTAAGCATCAACCCACAGGGAATGTTGGTGGATGCTCAACAAAAAACAGTGCACATGCTTTATAATCGTTGTACCGATTTTTATTTTGAAAATTGGCCCCTTTTAAAAGAAGCCTTTTTAAATCAAACATGCTGTATTTCTCCACACCCAAGAGAATATTTGTTACTGGCAGATAAAGCACGACTTTGTGAATGGTCCAACCCAAAGGGTTTTAATTATGTGCACTCCCAAAACAAATCACCACAGGAAGAAATAAAAATACAAAACGCGGTGCCTTTTACTGCTCTTGTGAGTTCTATTTCTGCTAATGAATTATGGGAGAAAAGAAAAAAGTTGTTTTTTAAACCCCTACGAGGGTACGGAGGAAAATCCGTATATCGAGGAAAAAGCATTTCCCGCAACATGTTTGATCGTATAATAAAAGAACCAGGAATTTTTCAGGAAATAGTGCCTCCCCCGACTTTCCTTGACCCTTCCGGCACAAAATGGAAATACGACATTCGAGCTTATGCCTATAAAGACCAAGTACAAAAACTAAGTGCCAGAGTCTATCAAGGACAACTGACTCAATTCCAAACTCCCCTATCCGGCTTCGCCTCCATCTGTACTCCATAAAAATTTTCATCGTTTAGACTCCACAATGCGGAAAGATTTAATCTTTCAATTTTTATTTTTTCCTGATCTTTTTTCAGTCACTTTAATGAACATAGTTTTACTCTGCCAAAAGTAAGGCAAAGGAGTAAAGGTCCATGTAAGTAATACATACAAGAATGATCCATGAATATTTTCTAATAAGTTAAAAGTAAACGATCTGAAACTACTTCGTCCTCTAAAGTATCCCCTTCTCTCTGAAACCTTCTCAGCATACTTCTTCCACAGTTGACCATCACTTCTCTTTGAAAGAGCTTATCTGGAAAATCAATATCACAAAGCATCTGACCACTTTTTTTCGAACCATCTATTGAAAGAAGCACATAAACTCCTTTACTTTTAGCCACTTCAATAGATTTAATGAGCCTATCTATAGAAAATAGTTGAGCACCATAAACAATTTGCTGGCTAGTTATATAAGGAGGATCACAATAAATCACATCTCCTTTTCTAGCCATATAAAACAAATATTCAAAATCTTCACAAAAGAATTTACACTTTTTAAGTCTTTCTGACCATATATCTACTCTATAGTCAAAAGACTCTGGAGTGATAGGACTATGGACTCCAGAAGGGGTACTCATATATCCATCCTCTTTTCTAAACCGAATAACTCCTCCATAACAAGCTCTTGAAAGATATAAAAAATCTCCAGGTGTAGGATTTTCGTTATACCTCTTTCTTATTTCATAATAAGCTTCTTTTTTACCAACTTCATTACTGAAAACATACCTATTACGATACCATGTCTTCACTTTTTTTGGATTTTTTACAGTCTCATTCCATATATCAATAAGGGGTTTGATAACATCAGATGCATATCCGTTTAAAGGACTTAATGTTCCTATAACAGCACCACTTCCAACAAATGGTTCAAAATATCGATTAAACCTAACAGGAAAATAATTGATTATTTCGTGAGCAAACCTTTGTTTATTACCAATCCATTTTAAAAGTTGTGTCTTAAAAGGCTTTACATTTGAACCAAAAAAAGAAGAATCATTCACTTGATTAAAACTCATTTGTAGATCCATTAGTCCTCCGTAATGATCAATATCCTATTTTAGGATACCATTATATTTGATAGTGCCAAGCCTTTTTTATCATGTACACTACTTTTATGAATGTAAGTCAGAAGGTATCCATTACATTTTTAAAAATTTTAAAAAATATTCGTCTTCAGAAAGGGTTAAGCCAATCTGACTTAGCTAATTTACTCGGTGTTCCACAATCCTTTGTTAGCAAATATGAGGGTAATGAAAGACGGCTTTCTTTTGATGAAGTTTGGACTATTATCCAAACATTAGATTTTCCTCCAGAAAAATTCATAAAAATAATCATAAAAGAATTAAAAGATACAAATGAAACCAAATAATAAATTTAAAAATCTTGACATAGCATTCTGGGCAAATGTGAGAGCCATTTCGGAGACAATTGGTTACACAAAGAGAAATAATGGTACAGTACTTGAATATAATATAACAGATATAGAAAAAGCTGTAGAAAAAATTAAATTAAAAAAAAGTTTATATTTTAACAAAACGAAGCCAACAGAATTAACAACAAAAATATTAAAATACTCAAACTATAGAGCTAATATTCTTAATACTCAAGTCCGCACAAATCTTTTAAATAAAGACATTGCTAAAAAATTATTTACTACTCTTAAAAAAAAGTATAATCCAAATTGTCCTATCCCAATGAACAAACAAAAGGGAACTAAAAAAACACCTGCTTTTTTTACAGCTATGATAAATATTCTTATAGAGAATGCTATTAAAGACCATAATGTAGATTATGAACCAAAAGAGCTTATTAAAGTTTTTAAAAATAAAATATTAATACATACTCTTTCACGGAGAGTAGATGGGGCATATCCATCTACGCGTTCACCTATCGCTATTTGGGAAATTAAAGAATATTATAATACTACCACATTTGGAAGTAGAGTAGCTGATGGTATATATGAAACACTTCTTGATGGCTTTGAACTTGAAGTAGTACTAAACAGTAAAAAAATAAAAGTATTCCATTATCTATTTGTAGATGATTACTTTACATGGTGGGTAAAAGGTAAATCCTACTTATGTAGAATAATAGATATGCTTCACATGGGAAAAATAGATGAAGCCATTTTTGGAAAAGAAATATTAGAAGCAATACCAAGAATAACTCATAAATGGATACATTATAAAAAATAATAAACTTATAAGGTCTGTCGCTATGACTATACAATCAAATATCTTTTTGGAACCAGCTCCTACTCAAATACCGGAGCAATTAAAAAAATACATAGTAAAGCAACATTACGATCAATATACACCTGAACATCAAAGCACCTGGCGTTATATTATGAGACAGTTAAAAGACTTTTTGTCTAAAAACGCACACCCTTCTTATCTCAAAGGTTTAAAAGAAACAGGTATCACCATTGATAAAATCCCCAGTATTGACGACATTGACAAAAAATTACAAAAGCTGGGGTGGAGAGCCATGCCTGTAAGTGGTTTTATTCCTCCAGCGGCATTTATGGAGTTTCAACTAAACAACATTTTACCTATTGCCTCTGCTATTCGAACCGTGGAGCATATTAGCTACACACCAGCACCGGACATTGTGCACGAAGCAGCCGGACACGCCCCTTTTTTAGTGCATCCGGTTTTTAACTCCTTCTTAAAGCAATATGCAAAAGTAGTTAGAAAGGCCATCACAAATAAACAGGATTTTGAACAGTACTCCGCTATCCGAA
The DNA here is from genome assembly GCA_028819305.1 of Bdellovibrionales bacterium. GTDB lineage: Bacteria > Bdellovibrionota > Bdellovibrionia > Bdellovibrionales > UBA1609 > JANQSP01. The sequence continues at coordinate 39,961 of JAPPLY010000027.1, read as the reverse complement.
AACTCAGTGATATTAAAGAAGACCCTAATGCTCCCCCGGAAGAAATCCAAAAAGCACAAGCCCACTTAAATAAAATAAATAGTGAACTCAAATCCCCTAGTGAAGCCTCTCTTCTCTCCCGCTTTATATGGTTCACTTCAGAGTATGGACTAATTGGAGATATGAAGAAACAAAAAATTTATGGAGCCGGTTTATTATCCTCCCTGGGAGAAGCTAAAAAATGTCTCCATCCCGATGTAAAGAAAATTCCTTTAGATAGCTCCTGTGTGGAGTATTCCTACGACATAACAGATTACCAGCCACAACTTTTCGTTACACCGGATTTTGAAACCCTCCATACGGTACTGGAAGATTTAAAAAAGAAATGTGCTTTTTACCTAGGTGGGGAATACGGTCTTAAAAAAGCTAAAGAAGCGGAAACAGTATGCACGATAGAACTAAACACCGGTCTTCAAATCTCAGGTGTATTAGAAAATTATGTCCATGAAGGAGATCAAACTTTATTCATTAAACTCAAAGGAGCTTGTCAATTAAGCTATCAAGAACAACAACTCAAAGGGCATGGAAGCCAAACACATGAAAGTGGATATAGCACCCCTTTAGGGGTATTAAGAGGTTCACACATCCCACCTCATCAAATGAGCTTTTCTGAATTTAAAAAACATTATACAGAAAAAAACGGAGACATGAAATTAGAGTTTGCTTCTGGATGGATGTTACAAGGCACCTTAATAGAGAGCATCCACAAAGATAATAAACTCATTTTACTGCGATTTAAAAACTGTCAGGTAAAAAGAGGAGACACTATTTATTACAAACCAGAGTGGGGTTTTTTTGATCTGGCTTTAGGTGAAAAAATCTCTTCTGTGTTCGGAGGTCCGGCGGATCGTTTTGCCTATGGAGACCTAGAGGATTTTGAGGCAATTTATGTTCCCTCTACTGCGTTTACTTCAGAACACAAACAAGCCCTCTCTTTTTATCAAAAAATCAGATCAGCCAGAGAGTCCACTGATCGCTCACCCCTTTATTTTGAAACTCTTATGAAAGAATATCATAAATATTTTTCAAAACATTGGCTGACAGGAGTGGAGCTTTTAGAGTTAGCTTATATCTTTAAAAGACCCACCAAAGAAAAACAACTTTTAACAAAAAAGCTCATATCAGCCAGTAATAACAATTATAAAAACGAGAAAAGGCCCTTTATAAAAAACGCCATTCACCTAATTGAAAAAGAACATAAGATAATCTAATAAACAGTATAAATTTTATTTATATATTGTTATCTTTTAGTTCTATATAATTCTAAATTAGGTATATCTTTTGACTTTATCAAAATAATAATTTATCATTCCTAAAAAAGGAGAGACCGATTCGATATAAAATCACAAACTTTTCAGGAGAGAATAAGATAGTTATGAATATTTTTGTCTTATATTTTTTTATTGCTATCCTAGCCTTCCACACCTCTTCTTTTTCTCACAAGAAAAAAGTGAAAAAACTTCTGATGCAAGAACAAACTGATGCCCTTCTCGATTTATGTCTCAGTGAAATCACAACCAGAAGGATAGCGTTAAGAGAAGAAATGAAAGAACTCAGTACAGAAATGCAGGCAGGAGACGATACTAGCACAAATCTATCCGAACACGATAATCATATTTATCTAACACTTATGAAAGCACTTATTTTAAACACAATTACAGAAAAACCTCTAATAATAAACCTATCTGAAACCACCTGCGATATATTCTTAGACAATATAATTTCTGATCCTGAAACAAAAAGCACAGCCGTAGATATGTTTTTTTCTCATTTTGAAAAACACACTGATGCCTTTATAAGGCTGGAATTTATGAAATTCCTAAGTAAAGAAAAAAAACCTGTGGAAGAAATACCTGAAGAAGAGTTCGCACCATATATTAAAAAACTTATTCCTACCAGACACACTCCTCTTAGACCTACCAAAGAGGATCTACCACCATCCGGCTTATATCAAAATCTAATAAGGTATAAGAAAGTAAAAATCATTAAATAGGAATAACCTTTAGGTTTTCCTTTCCTGTTTCATATCGTAAAATATTTTCAATCGCTTCCAATGTACCCATCATAGCACTAGGACAGCCTCCGCAAGCACCTTGGTAAGATATCCTTACTTCATTTTCATCTACCGATAACACTTCCAAATCTCCTCCATCCGCTTGCAGGCCTGGCCGAACCGTACGATCCAAAATTTGCTCCACTTTTAAAACCTCTGGGGATTTCTCTTTTTTAGGTGATTCAGAAGAAGAAACAGGTACTTCCCGCTCCTCAAAAGAGAGAAAATCAGGATTATGAACAGCAATACGGGTTCCTATAACAGCCGTCACTTGCTTCTCTATGTCCTGCTCACTTAAACTACCATCATGAGTGAAGGTCATTTGATTTTGAAAAACAAAAATTTGTTTTACTCCTGAAATATCAAAAAGAGAATGAAAGAGAGGTAAATCCGAACAATCCTCTTTACTGTAAAAAGTAGCCCTACCTTTGTTTTTTAAAGGCACATTTAGAACAAACTTTAGTGCATAAGGATTGGGAGTCGCCAACATCCTTATAAGTACATCTTTTGCTTCAATGTTCATAACATATACTCCTCCGGTTTGATCTTTCCTATTGCTCTTTATAAGAGTTACCAGTTTTTTCAGAAGAGAATAAGATGTAAAAGTGAGTTCGGCTTTGACACAGTAGCGACAAACAGTCGCTCTGTGGCAAAACGCATGTTTGAACCTTTTATATCTTATTCTCTTCTGAAAAGACTGTAATTTTATTTATATGAAAAACCAAAAAATTCAAACACAATTGGTATAATTCTTTCTATAAACTACTATAATAAAATACTTTTGGCTTTTTTTACAGCAGATATGAGTAAATCCACATCCTGTTCATCATTATACACGGAAAACGAAGCCCTGACCGTGCCGGATGGTAACTTGAGCTTTTTCATAAGAGGCAAACAACAATGGTGCCCTGATCGCACAGCTACACCCGCTTGGGAAATAAGTTGCCCTAAATCTCGACAATGAACAGATTTTAAAATAAAAGACAAAATATTCACTCTTGTAGGAGATGACCCTATAATCTCTATTCCTGGTATTTTTTTTAGCTCCTCTTCCGCATAATGTAGTAAAGAAGATTTATTCCCTTCGATTATTTCAAAAAAGTTTTGTTCACTTAAAAAATATAAAACAGAATCCAGAGCTAGTACACCTTCTATGGGTGGTGTACCCGCTTCAAAACATTGGGGAGGATCTGCTTTTTCATAATCAGATACACTTACATCCGTAACCATACCTCCCCCTAATTGCCAGGGCCTTAGTTTTTCATAATGTGTTTTTTTAACGTAAAGTATTCCCACTCCCGTGGGAGCAAATAACTTATGTCCCGAAAAAGCTAAGAAATCACAGCCCATTTTTTGCACATTTACTGATTCCACTGTCATAGCCTGAGCTGCATCTACTAAAGTTAAAATATTTTTATCTTTGGCCCAGCTTATGCATTTTTCCACTGGGTTGCGTGTCCCTAAAGCATTGGAATACCAGGTAAAAGCAAATAACTTTGTCTTTTCATTCACCAATGGCTCCCACTGAGATAGAATCAACTCTCCTTTTTCATCTACTGGTAGAAATTTTAATTTAAGTTTTTTCCTTTTAGCTAAAGATTGCCAGGGAAGAATATTAGAATGATGTTCCATCTCTGTTAGTAAAATTTCATCTCCAGCCTGAAAAATATTTTCTAAAGCGAAAGATAAAAAATTAATACCTTCTGTTGTGCTTTTCGTGAAAATAATCTCGTCTGCACTCTTCGCCTGAATCCATTTTTGAATTTGTAACCTGGTGTTTTCATAACTCAAAGTAAGAGCATCGCTTAAGTAATGATCCCCCCTGTGCACATTAGATACTTGTTCCCTATAAAATTGAGTTAAAGTATCCAACACACACTGAGGTTTTAATGTCGTAGCGGCATTATCTAAATAAGCTTGTTTCTGCTTTTTTAAATATTGAATTTGAGGAAAATGTTTTTGAATTTCTAACATCACATTTTCATCCTTAAACATATTATACCGAACTGACATAGAAATTGCACCCTTCAAAACCTCTTTTCCCGTGGAATAAAAAAAGAAACAACCGGCGAAACTTATCACCGCGAAAGCGGGGAGCGAGGATCAAACCAGAACCTTTTGATTCCCAACCTCCCCTAAAGGTTCATCGCCATTATACCACGGAATCAAAAAATCACTTACAATTCGGTATATTGTATTCCTTTAGAAAAACAATTTGCCGGCTGAGGATCCAAGGCCCAAAGAAAAAGGCCCCCTTGCAGGAGAGAATAGAGGGTAAAAGCGAGTTCGGCTCCCCGCTTTCGCGAGAACAAGCTTCGCGAGAACAAGCTTCGCGGGGACAAGCTTGACACAGGAGCAATCAAAGGTTGCTCTTTGGCAAAATGCATGCCTGAAACCCTTTAACTTCTATTCTCTCCTGCAAGGGGGGCATTTTACACCGATCCCAGCACAGGATAAAAACAAGTTTTATAAATTCAAATACAAGTGTTTATTCTTCCAAATATCCTGAGTTAAATGCTGAACCAATTTTTTATCTGGAAATTGATTTAATACATCTGTTATATAAGCCATAACCAAAAATTCAACAGCCGCCCTATACTCCAAACCCCTGCTCTGTAAATAAAAGATTTCATCCCGGCTTAACGGACCTGTTGTAGCTCCATGCTGGGCTTTTACTTCTCCACAGTTAATTTCCATTTCCGGTTGTGCGTAAGCATCCGCAGTTGAACTGAGCAGAAGATTTTTAGCCGATTGGGCACAATCGGTCTGAGTGGCTTTAAAAGCAACATGAACCTTCCCGTGAAAAATATTTTTCGCTTTGTCATTTAAAATCCCTCTGGAAAACTGCCTGGAATATCCCTCTTTTTGCGCATGATGCACATAAAATCTCTGATCCCTTAAGACTTTTTTCTTTAAAATAGATAAACCCAGTAAAACACTACGTGCTTTCTCTCCCAAATGCCATACTTCCACAGTGTCTCTGGAAAACCCTGACCCAAAACTAAAGCCAAGTCTATTCATACTGGAAGACTGTTCCATATCACAATGTACTTGATTCAGATAAAAAGAAGTGGATTGACCTTGATCTATGTGAAGCCATTTTAAAGAGGAATCCTGAGAGTTTTTTACACTCGTTACAGAATTGACCAAAATGGGGATGCTCGTGGAAACACTTTCAATAAAAGTGATATCAGCCTGCTCATTTAAAAAAATAAAATTTCTCAAATTCCAAAGTGAGGAACAGGCAGATGAACGATTCCCCTGGAAAGATTTGTCAAAAGAAAAATGAATATGCAAAGGCAGCTCAACTTTACCTATAAATAAAACATAACCACTGGAAGGAAGTGCTCCTGCCAGATGATAAAAACCATCCCCCTTTTTTTTAAGACTTTGCCTAATCCAAGACCAGGCGGGAAAATCAGGAGTTAAGTCTTCCCATTGACAAAGCTGTACACCATCAGGAAGATTTTTTAAAGAGCTTTTCCTTAAAACTCCATTATGAAAATGAATTTGAGGAAATTGAGGAAAAGAAAAAAACTTTACATTAGTGGTATCTTCAAAGGTGTTTAGTGGCACTTCTCTCGGTAAAAAAACGCTTTTAAGAAAAGAGTTTATATTAGTAAATTTCCAATAGGGATCTTTGTCCAAAGGAAAACCCTTCTCTAAAAAATGAGAGAAATGTTCTAATTGAGTTTGTCTTATTTGATTTTGATGAGACTGGCATGCGCCTGGCCATAACCGTTTTTTTTCTTCAAAATCGGCTTTTAGAACTTTTATCCATTGTTGATGATCTTTAGAATAACTCATAACTTTTTTCCCTTATATAAATATTATACCAATTGTGCTGGATTCTCACTGTCACCGGGACGGGAAGGCAACAACTTGCCTTGCTGTATAATTGTATTCCTGAAGGACACATTTAATAATAAATCATGCTCCTTGTAATAATAAAAGATGGTTCTATGGCAAAAGTCTTTTAACTTCTATATCCCTTAGAAAAACTATAAGTCTGTCTTTATAAAAAAATAGGGGGCAAAAGCGAGTTCGGATTTGAACACAATGCGACAGAAAGCCTCACCTTATGATAAAGTAAAATTTTGCCTCTTAGTTTGAAATAGGGAAAGAAACCTCTTTGAACAGTCGCTTTGTGGCAAAACGCATGTCTGAGCTTTTTGATCTCTATTTTTTTATGAAGACAGACTATTCTCCTTTATAAACCGGCAAAACACATGCTTACCCTCGTGAAAACGAAGATCAAGCAAGATCAGTATAACCTGTTTTTTCCAATTCATCTGCCAACTGATGACAACCACTTTTCTTGATTTTACCCTCTTTCATAACATGTACAAAGTCGGGAGTAATGTGATTTAAGAAGCGACTATAATGAGTAATGAGAAGAAAAGCATTCTGTTTGTTTTTTAATTTGTTTAAAGCTTGTGCCACCATAGTCATAGAATCCACATCCAAACCAGAATCGGTTTCATCTAAAATGGCCAACCGGGGAGAGAGCACGGCCATTTGCAAAATTTCATTTCTTTTTTTTTCTCCTCCAGAAAAATCTTCATTAACTGAACGATGCAGAAAGGAAAAAGGCAGCCCTACTTGTTCCGCCTTTTTTTTCAAAAGAGCGGTAAAATCCTCTTCCTTTATTTCAGGTACTCCCTGGTGTTTGCATATAGAGTTAAACGACGCTTTAAGTAAATTAAAATTACTCACCCCAGGTACCTCCACAGGATATTGAAAAGCCATAAATATACCTTCTTTAGCTCGCTCCTCAGGTGTCCAATCACAGATACTTTCATACTCAAAGTTTTTTTCATACAGGATTTTCCCACTGGTTATTTCATATTCAGGATGACCGGCAATCAATTTAGCCAAGGTGCTTTTTCCACAACCATTCGGCCCCATAATAGCATGAATCTCCCCGGCTTTGATTTCCAGGTTGATACCCTTTAAAATAGGATGATGGTCTGTCTGTGCGTAAATATCTTGAATTTTTAACATATTTTTTCATAGGGCAGGTTTTTATACCATGATGCCCATTTTCCCTTTTTATACCACTTAGGGTATTATCTCTGCTTCCAAGGGGACAAGCTTTTCCGTAACTTCTCGGGTTTTTCCTCCGAGGGGGAAGATAAGCCTTTAAATCCAAAATTTTCAAATACGATCGGTATATCTTAATGTTTTATATAAAATAAAAACCTATATGTCCGGCTTTCAATAAGAGAATAGGGGGTAAAAGCGAGTTCGGATTTGACACAGGAGCAACCAAGGGTTGCTCTGTGGCAAAACGCATGTCTGAGCCTTTTAACTCCTATTCTCTTATTGAAAAGCACTATACCACTTAGGGTATTATCCCTATTTCCAAGGGGACAAGCTTTTCCGTAACTTCTCGGGTTTTTCCTCCGAGGGGGAAGACAAGCCTTTAAATCCAAAATTTTCAAATACGATCGGTATAACCTAACTTGATTAACACTTTTTTGAAAAGGCCCAAAAAAATTAACCAATGCTGTTTTCCAACTTCATCTCAATCAATTTAACTGCCTCCACGGAAAACTCCAAAGGAAGCTCTTTAAACACCTGATGACAAAAACCATTAACCAGAAGGGAGACAGCAGATTCCGTGTCCAACCCCCGGCTTTGTAAATAAAAGAGTTGATCTTCATTAATACGCGAAGTGGTCGCCTCATGCTCTACAACAGCATTTTTGTTTTGTACTTCCATAAGAGGCCATGTATTGGCAGAACTGTTTTTTCCCGCTAACATAGAGTCACATTGTGAAAAGTTTCTGGCTCCTTCCGCCTGAGGAAGGATTTTTACAAGACCACGATAACTATTCACAGAATGATCTGCAGAAATACCTTTGGAAATAATAGTGCTTTTGGTATTTTTACCAATATGAATCATCTTTGTTCCCGTATCCGCCTGCATTTTATCGTGAGTTAAAGCTACCGAGTAAAATGCGCCAGAAGAATGATCCCCCTGTAAAATACAACTGGGATATTTCCATGTGATCGCCGAACCGGCTTCCACTTGAGTCCAGGAAATACGTGCATTTTTCCCAAGGCATTTTCCTCTTTTAGTTACAAAGTTATAAATACCACCTTTTCCTGTTTCGTCACCTGAATACCAATTTTGAACGGTAGAGTACCTTATTTCTGCATTATCCAAAGCCACTAACTCCACCACCGCTGCATGTAATTGATGAGAATCCCGCATGGGAGCGGTACAACCTTCCAGGTAATTCACATAAGAAGACTCTTCCGCCACAATCAATGTTCTTTCAAATTGTCCTGTATCTTTTTCATTGATACGAAAATAAGTGGATAGATCTAAAGGGCATCTCACTCCTTTTGGAATAAAACAAAAAGAACCATCTGTAAAAACAGCCGCATTCAGACAGGCAAAAAAATTATCTCTATAAGGAACCACTGTGCCGAAATACTTTTTCACTAAATCAGGATATTGTTTTAAAGCCTCTGAAATAGAACAAAAAATAACTCCACTTTTTTTTAATGTATCTTGATGAGTAGTACCTAAAGAGACACTATCAAAGACCGCATCCACAGCGACACCTGTCAGCCGTTTTCTCTCGCTTAAAGGAATACCTAAACGCTCAAATGTTTTTAATAGCTCCGGATCCACTTCGTCCAAACTTTTTGGTTTCTTTTGTGTTTCGTTTATAGGAGCGGCATAGTAATGAATATCTTGATAATTTATAGGGTTGTACTTCAATCCCGCCCATTTAGGTTCTTTTAAAGTCCGCCAATGACGATAAGCTTTTAGACGAAGGTCCAGCATCCAGTTTGGTTCTTCCTTACGCAAGGAAAGACGACGGATGACTTCTTCATCAAGACCTTTCGCGAATTTTTCGCCAGATACTTTTGTTACAAACCCATATTTATATTTTTGTTTACTCAACATCTGATATTTTACTCCTAAATAAACTCAAGACCTTAAGCCTGTTTCCTATCTATTTTGTGCTCATCCGTTGTTTCTCTTACAGCTATAAGGGTGTTTTACATTTACATAAATGTCAGTCCTCCATTAGGGAAATATAGGGATCAAAAGACTCAGAATATTCCCCTAATGGAGGGTATAAGCATTTTATCTCCATTTTCAAACTAGATTTGGGGTATAACACCCCTCTTATAAACATCTAATAGAAAGAACTTGCATTGTGACACAAATCAGTTATTTTTCAACTTATATTGATGAAAAACCTTATAATTATTGCTTTTACTCTTTTTTGCTTTATATCCGCTACGCCTGTTGAGGCTAATCCCAAGGAGTCCACTCCGGAAGAAGTAGCAAAAATTCAAGTAAAAAGCTCAACACAGATAGGGGTTATAGAAGCCCTTCGTTCTGCTAGTCTTGTAGTTCAACTAACTATGATTTTACTGGTCCTTATGTCTATTGTTTCATGGTCTGTTATTTTAAGTAAATGGTATTTATTTAAAAATAATAAAATCCATAATATCCCTCTTGAAGATATATTTTTTAAAGCCTCTTCTATGGATGAAATATTTGATTTATCCAAATCCTACCCTAAAAGTTCTTTGGTCACTATCTTCCGCGCCGGTTATTCCGAGTTAAAAAAGATTATAAGCTCAAAAAGCACCTCTCAATCAAATAACTTGTTATCTGGTATGGATAATCTACAAAGAGCTTTAAACAAAGCTGTCAGCAATCAAATTTCCTATATGGAAAGAAGGTTACCTTTTCTGGCCACAACAGGATCGGTTAGTCCTTTTATCGGTCTATTTGGAACTGTGTTCGGTATAATGCACTCTTTTCAAAAAATAGGAATAATGGGGTCGGCTAATTTAGCTGTAGTAGCACCGGGCATTTCAGAAGCCTTGATTGCTACCGGTTTTGGACTTTTCGTGGCCATTCCTGCCGCTGTTTTTTATAATCATTTTATAAATGAACTTAAAAAAGCGGAGTTAGAATTTAATAATTTTGTGACAGACTTTCTAAATATCTCCAAGAGAAATTTTTTTAAGTAATTTTTATGGATGTTCAACAAGAAAATAAAAAAAACAGCCGAGTTTTATTAAGTGAAATAAACGTGACTCCGTTTGTGGATGTCATGCTGGTGTTGCTTATTATTTTCATGGTCACAGCTCCCATGATGCAGCAGGGTTTGGATATTGAGCTTCCAGAGACGGCTGGAGCGGGAATCACTATTCCTGATGAACCTTTTATATTAACAATAAAAAAAAATAAAAGAATTTTTATTGGTTCAGCACAAATTCCCATATCTCAACTGGGAAAAAAAACAGCCGCTATTTTAAGAAGTAGAAAAGATAAGCATGTGTATATTCAAGCGGATAAATCCGTAGAGTATGGTGTGGTAGCGGAAGCTTTAGCAGAAATCCGCTCTATGGGCTTATACCAGGTAAGCCTTATTACCACATTTAAAGGAAAGTAAACATAAAGCTTTAAATTTTGCAAAAGTGACTGATCTTTTTAAGGAGTTATTTTAGCATGAGAAAATGGGGTAAAAAATGGTTTTCTTCTTTGTTATTTATTTTTCTTTTTTCAGGAATAGGGATTTATTATATTTACAACGCCCATCCTGTTTTTAATCATCCATTTCATTGGGCGGTCGCTTACATTCAAAATCCTAAATGGATATCATACCTATTTCCATCTCCCCTCCTTCATAAAAGGGGGAAAGATTCCGGCACGGTTCTTCATTATGCTGTTATCTATAACCCTAATCCTGAGGTTCTAAGCTGGCTTATCACACAAAAACCAGAAGTGGATGCTTTGGATACACAGGGCAGAAGCCCTTTGTATTATGCCATTAAACCTTCTGTTAAAAAGAACAAAGAAAAATTTAAAATACTCATTAAAAACAAAGCAAATATCAATTTAAAAATGGGAGGGGATAATACTCTTTTACACCATATTATGTCCATTTCAAATCAAGTTGAGCTTTTAGAATTAATGACAAAGCAGGGAGTGAATCTGAACGCCCGTAACAAACAAGGGGATAGTATTTTACATATAGCAGTCGCGGAAAATCCAAACACAAAATTACTGGAATGGCTTTTAAAGCGAATAAAACAAGTGGATATTACAAATAACAACAATCTGACCTTGCTTCATAAAGCGGCAGCTAAAACAAAAAACCCGGAAGTCATTAAACTGCTTTTAAAAAAAGGGGCTAATAAAGCGGCACGCGATACGGAAGGTAGCACCCCTTTGCATTGGGCAGCTGGGTTCAATCCCTACCCTGAAGTGATTAAAACTCTCATTCAGGCAGGAGTAGATGTGAATGCAAAAAACAAATACGGTGATACCCCCTTGTTATGGGGAGCGGCCCACAATCGTCATCCAAAAATATTAAAAGAGATCATTTTATCTAAAAAATTTAACTCTGCCTTAAATGGGAAAGGAGGGAGTACAGCTCTTCACAAAGCGGCGGCCGGCAATAAAGATCCAGCTATGGTTCTTTTTTTAACAAAACAGGGATGGAATGTTAATTTAATAGATGAAGATGGAAATACCCCCCTACATTGGGCGGCGGCGGAAAATACGAACACAGAAGTAGTAGATCAGTTAGTGCAAATAGGAGCGGATGTAAATAAAAAAGATTTTTATGGAAATACAGCCTTGCACTTAGCCGCCAAACAAAATAAAAACGCCCGGGTATTAGAAAAACTGCTATCCTTAGGAGCAAACCCCAAAACCATCAATCAAAACAAGGAATCTCCCTTGCATTACGCTATCTCTAACTCCTCTTTAAAAGCCACACAAACACTTATTTCCAAAGGAGCGGATGTAAATGTAAAAAACAAAGCTGGAGAAAGCCCTCTGCATTGGGCGGCGGCTTTTAACAAAACACCTAATCTAGCTATCTCACTAATAAAGGCCGGAGCGGATGTGAATATCAAAGACAAACAAAATAGAACTCCCTTGCACCGAGCTGTGCAGTGGGGTTACAACCCTAAACTGGTGACGACTCTCCTTCAGAACGGAGCCAATGCCTGCTCTCAAGACAGTGAAGACCGTGTTCCCAGTGATTACGCCGATGAATACAGAGGTATTTCAGATCTTATTTCTTATAAGAAACTGAAAAACGCCACGGTAAAATGTGGTATTTGAATACAAACCCCTATTGAATTATATTGCTCTGGTTTAAGTTTTTAGGCTTATTTGTCATCTCCGGAAAAACACTGTCATCCTCGCGAAAGTGGATATCTAGTCCTACCTAAACCGGCAGATATGATTTAAAAAGCTTTGTAAGAACAGATACACACACAAGGAGTATCTCCCTGTACTTTTTTGGAATGTCGGGTGTTGGATGGAATCACAATTTTATCCCCTTCTCTAAGGAGCAAACGATTTCCCGCTATATCAATAAGAAGAGAGCCTTCGACTAACATCCTTACTTCATCAAACGGATGGCGATGATCTTTTATTTCCTCCTTTGGCTGATATATCTCTTCAACCGGTTTTAATCCTTCTCTTTCAAAGATCATGAAAATCTGCTCCCGTGTAGGAAGGACTGGGGCTTGCCAACGATTTACAATCATAATATTATCCTGCTTAAAAATTTCAGAAGTTTTTAAACCATCATTTCAGATGGCAACTTACCTTATCACAAATAAAGCAAAAGAGGAAGTGTTACCCATAGTTACACCAATCGTGTTTTACCCCCATCACCCTACTCCCGAGAAGCTGGTCCCCGCAGAAGGTAATAAATATACAAGACATAGGTGAACCTTTTACTCTCATTCTCTCCTGAAAAGTCCGTCACTATCACAAAGAACAAAAGGAACAACATGTCGCTTGCAGAAGCGAGGATCAAACACGATCGGTTTAGGTAGGAATAATTAAATTATCGCAAGTGAGGTCAGAAAACTTTGTCTCACCCATAGCTGCCAGCATTTCATAGTGATGATGATCTAAATTAAGAACATAGTTACTCACTCTCTCCGCCTTTTCCTTAATGTCTAAACCATGCTGCAATTTTTCAGAATGCGTGGTGATCCCTACAGGACAAGTGTTATTATTACACCTTAGAGCTTGTATGCATCCCATAGCCAGCATAAAACCTCGAGCGGTATAAATAGCCGATGCCCCCATACAAAGAGCCATCATCTGTCTTCCGGCTCGGATAAGCTTTCCCGAAGTAACAATTTTAAACTTTCCGGTTACTTTATGTTCTTCTATTAAAGAAATAACTTTCTCTAAAGCCGGAAACAGAGGATAACCCAAGTCATCCATAAAAGTCTTAGGAGCCGCTCCCGTACCCCCTTCTGAACCATCTATAGAAATGTAATCGGGGTATATATTTTGTTTTTTCATCTCCAGAAACAACTCTCCCATTTCCTTTGTGGATCCTAGACAAAACTTGATCCCTGTGGGTAAAAGAGAAATCTCCTGAATTTTTCTAATGAATCGTACAGTGGACTCAGCGGAAACACATTCCTTATGCCCGGCAGGAGAAATAACATCTTTTCCTATAGGAATCCCTCTCAGCTCTGCAATTTCTTCTGTTATTTTCTCTTTAGGTAAAAACCCCCCTTTTCCAGGCTTAGCTCCTTGAGAAAATTTAATTTCAATCATCTTAACCTGATCCAGCCTGGCTATTTTTTCCAAAAGATCCGGATTTAAAGAACCATCTTCGTTCCTCACTCCAAACTTAGCTGTCCCCATCTGAAAAATCAAATCAGCTCCACCCATAAGATGATACTTGGGATAACCTCCCTCTCCTGTATTCAAAAGAATACCCGCTTTTTTCGCACCAAGAGACAGAGCATGAATGGCCTTTCTCCCTAAAGCTCCGTAGCTCATACCTCCCACCATAATGGCTTTGTTAATGGTATAAGCTTGCTTTAGGTTACGCTCTTCACCAAAACACACACGAAAAGGCTGTAGTTTGTTTATATCTACAGGGTAAAAAGAATGCTTCAGCTTTAAGGCTTTACTATCAAAATCAAGAAGAGAACCAAAGGCAGAAGACTTCTCTGTATTTTTTGCTTTTTTATAAACATCCGCTCTGTCAATGCGATTAAAAGGTTTTTCTTCCGTATCACTAGAATAAAGATATTGCCGAAATTCAGGACCTATACTTTCCACAAGATAACGAAATAAAGCTAAAATACCAAAATTAGCTAGAAGAGCGTGCTGTTTTTGAATATATAAATAATAAAAGTTTAAAGCATTCAAAAAAAAGGTAACACTTGTAAGCCAGTACCAGTTTGTGTTCCACATAAAACCGGCTAAGCCAGAACTTATCATCAATATCAACAAAAACCCATTTAAAAAACGAGCTATTTTTTCTAAATTGAAACTGATTTTTCTTTCGTTTGAAAATTCCATCTCCGTTATTTTAAACCGTCCTTGTTTTAAAC
>JAPPLY010000027.1:0-25398 GCA_028819305.1 Bdellovibrionales bacterium | reverse complement strand
CCAAAGGGTTTTATTTGGTAAACTTCAGTAAAATCTATGACAAACTAAGACTATTTTAAACCCAAAGGGTTTTATTTGGTAAACTTCAGTAAAATCTATGACAAACTAAGACTATTAGATTCCCGCTTTTTGCGGGAATGACAGGATTTGCACGGAGATGACATTGATATAAATGACTTTTTATTAAACTTTAAACCTAAAAGCTACTTTTTTCTTTGAATTGACTTTAAAAAAACAGTAAAAATATGTACCCTGTTTAAAAATTCCGGCTGCTTTATAGCTTTTTTAAAAATACAGAAAAACAAATTATCTGGAAAGCCCTTCTTCGTAAAAAAGAAACACATAGAAATTATAACCTAAATGGATTTCAATAAGGGAGGATAAAAATTATGAGCACTACTCACACAGAAGTATTAACTATGCATTTTGATGAAGAACATGTATCAAAATCTTACCTGGCATGGCCAGCAGGGCAACAAAGCCCTCAACCGGGAATCCTTGTCATTCCTGAATTTTGGGGACTAACAGATCACATAAAAAATCGAGCTTGTATGTTAGCAGAATTAGGTTATTGTGCTTTAGCTTTAGATATTTATGGAGATGGATGGGTAGGTAATACAGCCGAAGAAGCGGCAACAGCAATGAATAAATTATTTTCTAATATGAAAAAAACCTCGGAGAGAATGCTGTCATACCTAGAAGCACTAAAAGACCTTAAACAAACAGATGAAACAAGGACTGCTTCTATTGGCTACTGCTTAGGAGGGGCTTTATCCCTTCATTTAGCTCGCATGGGAGCGGAGGTAACAGGGGTTGCTAGTTTTCACGGAAGTTTGGACCCACACACGAACATTAAACCAGGTAGTGTAAAAACAAAGGTATTAGTTTGTCACGGAGAAGCAGATTCTATGATCCCAAAGGAAAAAGTACAAAATTTTAAAAAAGAAATGGAAGAAGCTGGCGTAGATTATAAGTTTATTAGCTACCCTGATGCCCAACACGGATTTACCAATCCTCAAGCAACAGAAAACGGAAAAAAATTTGATATTCCCACAGCCTACAATGAAAAAGCGAACACAGATTCTTGGGAAGAGATGCTAAAATTTTTTAAGCAGCTTTTTTAAGCTATACCGATCAAGTCAAAAACCCCCGTTCCCGCAGGGAGCAAACAAGATCAGGATAAGTTTGCTCCTTTAAGTCGAAGATAAAAAATGCCCGAGGTCAGACTTGAACTGACACGGTTTGTATCAAACCCCAGGATTTTAAGTCCTGTGCGTCTACCAGTTCCGCCACTCGGGCTTATAAAAACACATTGTTTTCTATAAAAAAATATGTCAACATATACTTTTATTGTTTTTATCCTTTTCCTGTAATGAAACTTAAATTTCCTTTGTTTATAACCACTGAGGTTTCAAAAAACAAAGGATTTTAGAATTTGAGAAAATGATACGCCATAAAAACATAATTTTAAGTTTATACCAAATTACCAGTTGCTTTTCAAAAGGTAATGGATAAGAGTTAGGAAATCAGCTTAGTACAACATTATAAATTGGATTTATTATGGATTTAAACACCGTATCAGAAAACAAAAATCTATCTTCTTTTCAAACCTTAAACTGGGCTTTTTTTCACACCAATAAACATTTTATAAACCTAAGTTTAGATATCAGCTTTACCCTGCTTTTGTTTATCTGTCTATTCGTACCCATGTGGGTTTATTACATAAATACATTTGGTGCTGAGCATTTTATAGTATCTGTTATGTTCACTAGCGTAATGCACCTCTCTTTTGTGGTAGTGATTTTATTTATGGTTGGCTTATGTCTTTTTAATAGGATTTGTTCTTCTTCCCAAGTTTTAACATTTTGGGGGTTCACAAAAGAGGTGAGTTGGCCTTGGTTAGTAGAAGGAATAAAGGCATCTATAATTATTTTTGCCGGGCTTTTATGTTTTGTAATTCCTGGTATTATAAAACAAATTCATTACGCTTTTTTCAGCTTCGTTGTCTTTTTTAACAAAAATTACAAAGAAGATAAAATTGATGCATTAAAACACTCTAAAAAACTATCTAAAGGAGTGGGGTGGTGGATTTTTGGTTTGTTCATAGTGCCACCGTATTTTATTGGTCAAATTCCTGGATCCGTTTCACAAATAGTTTTTGCTCAAACAGACTCTTTATGGATTATTTACCCAACTCTCATACTAAGTTTATATGTCACATATTTGATTTTTACTTATATATATTCCATTTTATTTTTCATCTATGCCATAAAAGATCAAAGCCAGATGGTAGGCTCTGTTAAAGTGAATATTGTCTCTATTGAGAGTGTTTGAAAATTTCAGTTTTAAAAGCTTGGCTACGGAAAACTACCAAAGTTACGAAAAAACTTGTCCCCTTGGAAACGAGGATAATACCCAATGGGTGTGATTATAATGGTGTACAAAAAGTGATTGGTATTTTTGACTCCGGATTGGGAGGTCTATTTCTTTTAAAAGAACTAAATCAAAAGTTTCCAAAACAATCTTTTATTTACTTAGCTGATAGAAAAAACTTTCCCTACGGTGAAAAAAACTCTTCACTGATCTACTCTCTAGTTAGAAAAAATGTGGATTTTTTAGCTGCTAAGGGAGTAGAGCATATTATCGTAGCCTGCAATACCGCCTCTGTTACTTTAAGGGATATAGACTCTTACCCTATTCCTGTAACAGGAGTGATTGAAGCCTCTTTAAGACAAGCTGAAAAAGATTCTATAAACAAAAAAGTAGGGCTGTTGGCTACCCCGGGAACAGTAAAATCTCAAGCTTTTTTAAAGAAAGCAAAAAAATTAAATTTTAATTTACAAATTTATCAACAAGCTTGTCCTCTTTTGGCTCCTTTTGTAGAACAAGGGGGATGGAGTACAATCAAAAAGAAAGATATAGCGAACAGGTCAGTAAACCGTAACTGTCAGAATCTCTCTTTTCCCTCGGGAATTTCTGTTTCCTTGAGAGAAAAAAAAGAGATAACAGGAACATTTAAACCGGATGGGTATATAGAAAAGAATAAAGAACTTTCTTCTCTTCTTGAAAAATACCTAAAACCACTAATCAATCAAGGGGTAGATACTGTTATCATGGGCTGTACGCATTATCTATATTTGGAGTCTGCTATTCAAAAATATATAGGAAAAAATAAAAAAGCAGTAGGACCTACGCACTTTTTAATTAAAGACCTGTTGGAAATGAAAAAAAACAAAAGACACCAGAAAAAAGATAAAAAAACACTGACAAAAGAGATAAAGAATAATAATATCCGTGTTTTTATTAACGGCCAAAACGAGGACTTTGAAAAACAACTACGCCGGATATGGGGGTCACAAAAAAAGGATCTACAGGTATCAATCGAAACAATATAAATAAAAATGGTTTGGATTTGTCAGTCTCTGAGTATTTTTGTTATTAACAATAAAAAAATGAATATAAAAAAAGAAAAGGACTTTTAAATGGATGAAATAAAAAAAAGAATCAACACGGCTTTTGAAAATATAAACCATCAGGAAAAACTGAATACGGTTTCCTCTGATGTGAAACAAGTGATAGAACAGCTTGGCAAAGGCCAGCTTCGTGTGTGTGAAAAAAAAGAAGATCAATGGATCACTCACGAATGGCTAAAAAAAGCTATTCTTATTTATTTTCGTTTAAGAAAAATGAATCTTGTGGAAGCAGGAGACCTTTCTTTTTACGACAAAATTCCTTTACGCCAATGGACGGGTAAAGAGGGGGTTCGTGTAGTTCCCCATGCGCTCGTCCGAAAAGGGGCTTATATCGCCAAAAACACCATCCTTATGCCCTCCTATGTAAATATTGGCGCCTATGTGGATGAAGGAACATTAGTGGATACTTGGGCTACTGTAGGTTCGTGCGCTCAAGTGGGGAAAAATGTGCACCTATCTGGTGGAGTGGGGCTAGGAGGGGTACTGGAGCCTTTGCAAGCACGCCCGGTGGTGATCGAAGATCATGTATTTGTCGGAAGCAGGTCTATTATTGTGGAAGGAGCGGTCATTAGAAAAGGAGCGGTGATCGGAGCGGGTACTTTAATTACAGCCAGCACCAGAATTATTGATGTCACAAAAAGTGATGCCCCTGTATGTAAAGGCGAAGTGCCGGAAAACGCGGTGGTTATCTCCGGCAGCACCATTAAAAAATTTCCGGCCGGGGAATTTAATATTCCTTGTGCTCTCATTATTGGCAAGCGTTCCACTAAAACAAATAAGAAAACCTCTCTCAATGACTGCCTAAGAGAATACAATATTTCTTAATTTGGTGACCCTATAACAAAAAAACCTAGCTTTGTAGTAAAACGCCTGTCCGGGCTTTTGGACTTAACTTTAATAGGAAGACAGAGACTTTTACTAATACTTACAATGTATCTTTTTTTCTTTCATAAGTAATAAAAGAATAAGAAGGATTCCCCTCACAGTCTCTTCTTTCTATCTCCTGAAACTCACCCTCCGGAATTTCAGGATAAAAGGCGTCTCCTTCGTAGTTTCTGTGAATACGGGTAAGATAAATACGATATACCTGGGGCAAGGTCTGTTTATAAACTTCTCCGCCGCCGCTAATAAAGATTTCCTGTCCGTATCTTTGTTGCATTTCTTCTCGAGAAAAAAGCTTCATAGCTTTTTCAATAGAAGAACAAAATACCACCGGCAATATTTTTTTTATCGCGGTTAATCCTTTCATTTCTTCATTAGATATTTGAGAAAGCTCATCCAAACATAGAAAAACATAATTTGCATTCACTATATTTAACTGACTCCTATTTCTTGTGATTACGATATGCAAACGAAAAGGCAAAGGAGACCCAAGTGATGCAAATGTTTTTCTCCCCATAATAAGAGCTTTATTTAAAGTTTTTTCCTTAAAAAACCGCAAATCTTCAGGAATATTCCAGGGGAGCTGGCCCTTTAATCCAATGGTATTATTTTCCGCCGCCGCACAAATATGAGAATAAATAAGCTTCATTATAAAACTCTTTTTTTATTTCAATATTCCATTACGATCAATAGATTTTTTAGAGAATGTTAGAAAAAATAATGAATAATTGTCTCTATTCAGGAAAACAGTTTGCCGATGAGGGTCCAAGGCCATTGGCTTTCTACCTAAGAAAGACAAGGGCCGTCCCGATAAAG
The DNA here is from genome assembly GCA_028819305.1 of Bdellovibrionales bacterium. Lineage (GTDB taxonomy): Bacteria > Bdellovibrionota > Bdellovibrionia > Bdellovibrionales > UBA1609 > JANQSP01. The sequence continues at coordinate 20,227 of JAPPLY010000027.1, read as the reverse complement.
GCAAATCTGTTTTCCTGAAGGGATATAATATATCATACTTGTAAAAGAAATTTTTATACTTAACCGGGACAACACCCTTGTAATGAACTTATAAAAATCAAACAGCGATTTCCGCTTTAATGCTTGGGTGTGGATCGTAACCTATAAGTTTAAAATTTTCATACTGATATTCAAAAAGGGTGGGAGCTGGCTGAATTTTCATCACAGGTAAAGCTCTTGGCGCTCTCTTAAGCTGTTGTTTAGCCTGTTCAATGTGATTGAGATAAAGATGCACATCGCCAAAAGTATGAACAAAAAATCCAGGCTTAAGACCACAAACCTGAGCTATCATCATAGTTAATAAAGAATAGCTCGCAATATTAAATGGAACTCCTAAAAACAAATCGGCACTTCTTTGATAAAGCTGGCAAGATAAATATTCGTTTGCTACATGAAACTGAAAAAAAGCATGACAGGGGGGCAGGGCCATTTGGTCTAATTCCCCAGGATTAAAAGCCACAACAAGATGTCTTCTGGAGTTGGGATTTTTTTTTATGTTTTTCATTACTGTGGATATTTGATCCAGGTACTGTCCGTCGGGTTTTTGCCAGGATCTCCATTGAGCACCATAGATTCTTCCTAAATCTCCTTTTTCATCCGCCCATTCATCCCATATACGCACATTATTATCCCTTAGATATTTAATATTTGTATCTCCTTTCAGAAACCACAGTAATTCATAAATGATAGACCTAAGATGCACTTTTTTAGTGGTAAGAAGGGGAAACTTTTTTCTTAAATCAAAAGACATTTGATAGCCAAAGATACTCTTAGTACCTGTGCCAGTGCGATCCTGACGTTCCACTCCAGACTTTAAAACTGTTTCCAATAATTGAAGGTAGGCACGCATTCTTTTTTACCCCCTTTGTGTATCTATGGTTACGAACTAGACCTTTGGAAAAAAAATATCTATCATACTGTCTCAAAATAAGATTATTTAAAATAAAAAATGTATAACCCTTCTCTATCTTAGAAAATAAAGTGTATAATAATATACACTATGTATCCATTATTTTTATCCTTTACAAGGCAATATATACTAGTCTGGTTTGAATGTTTCTGTCGTCTTTTTTTTTCTCCCAAGAGGAGAAATACGAGGAAGGGTGCTATTTCAATACCGGTTCGGTATAAAAAATACATTTTTTTTAATCATAATGGTTTTTCTTTGGTGGAATTAATCCTCTCGGCAGGAGCTTTAGGTTTTTTTGCTATTCTCGTCCAAAGCATGCTTTTACTTGGTCATTCTTTCACTAAGAGCCAACAAAATCTTTTTGAGTCCTTTAGCACAGCCCGAATGCTTAAACAAAATATATGTATCCTTAACTCTTCTTTTAACAATATTAACATAGCTTCTGAGAGAAGCTACTCCAGAGAAGAAAAGCTTTGTACAGACGGCACAGTGGCCAGTTGTGCTCAAATACCAAACCCTAACCCTCCTCCCGCAACTATTCCTGATAGAGTCCATTCCCGTAAATACATACAATTAGACACTATAGATCCAAAAGCTCTCATTAGAATTGATATTGCTGGCCTTACTATTGAGCCTAGTTTATTAACACGCGCACGGGCCGGTAATAACATACAAGAAGATGCAGGAAGTAATCCTGTGTTCTATAAAGTTTTCCAGGATAGTCACACATTAGCGAGACTGAATATCAATATGGCCTCAGGAGGAGGAGTTAATAATTTATTATCCGGGTACATTTTTGCTTCCAGATGTGTAGAAAACGATAGCGGATCTGTCCATAACAATAAAGCTACTTTCAATCCAGACTCAAACAAAAAAGCACAATCAGCTATACAAATTTTAGAAGAAAGCCGCCGGCCATTTTATTTCCCCAGCAGTGAACAAGGCCAAAACGAAGTAATAAAATGTTGTCAAGGTTTAGACTCCAATAAAGAACCAACAAACTGTGAATCTGCCTTAGATAAATGGCTTCCTCGTATTTATGTCATACATATTTTACCATCAACATCTACGGCTACTCCTACACCTGTTCCTACTCCAGTAACACCTGTTACTCCTGCCACATCCCCTCCGGATGAAGGCTTACTTGCAACAGTAGCACATATACAGGAATTTCCCGAATTACAGGATATAAATACCTTTTGGGGGATTGGTTTTGTATTATCCATGGATAATAAAACCATTTTTAGCCAGTCTGCTTTTCAATTGGATACATTGATTATAAAAAATACCTGCTCCACATCAACTAGTAATATTCAAAACTGTCCAGAAATGACCGTAGGCGACGACCCGAAGGTAAAAAAGCTTATCGGAGTAAAAAAGACAATGGATCACTTCTTAACAGCCAACATTAGCAGCTGTTCAGGATACTCATCTGGAGTAGATACAACAGGTCTGATAAAGTTTTAAAATGTGTTTTGCCACAGATCCCATGACACCCACTTTTCAGGTTTAAGTATCAAAGTTCAACGTAGAGATGAGCCAGAGTTAACTATATGTGACAATTGTTCAAAAGCAAATTACGATATTGAAGGAACTACAATAAAATACCCTGTAAGGAATATTACTAATAAATGGTTTTTTTCTTCTGGAGATACACAAGAAGTGATTTATGTACCTTTTACCCCGTCAACCCCTTCTGTGCTCACTCCTCCAGATTGTGCTTATAACAGTTGTATTTATTTGTATATAATTGGAAAAAGAGGAACTAATCTTGATTTAGAAGATAGAGATGATACGGGTGTATGTCATAAACATGCCCTGCATCTTCCTATTTTTGATTAGTCTTTATAAAAAAGGTTTCCATACTTGGAACAAGTCCTCTTTATTGGGTTATTTTTAATCAAGGTTCATGATACTTTAAGAGGTTTATTTTTTACCATTTTCAATATCATTTATATAAGTTTTCTTTTCTATGGTTGAATCTAAACTCACAGGTAATCAGAAAATCACAGTACTCATTCTGAATCTTCTTAAGCAGCCGTTTTTGCATCTAAATGATTTATGAAACTTAATACCTTACTGATATTTTCCAGTGTAGGGTTAGAGTCTGGTTCACACATTCTATAAAGAGTGCTTCTTGATAAACCTGTTTTCTTTGTGATCTCTTTATAATCACACTTATCCAAGAGAAGAGCAATACAACCTTTGAAAGTATCAAAGTCCGTTTCAAATAAAGCTTCTATAATGGCTTCTTTTAAGCCTACTATAGAAACATCAGTCCCTGGCTTATAATCCTGTCTTAAAGGTTTCCCTTTTGAGGATCTGGCGGGCTTCTTTGATATTTTTTTTCTGGGCATTTTTAAAACCTCCTAAAAGCATTACAGTTACTTCCTCTTTTTTTATCAATGTATAATATACTCTACGTCCATTTTTCCATCTAAGTTCCAGTAACTTCTCCCCAAGTGATTTATGATCTCCAAAATATTTATATAATTCTATGTTCTTCAGTCTAGCATCTACCTGAGCTTTGGATTTTTCTGTTTGTGTATTGAACCATTCTTTAAACTCAGGTGTACGCTGTATTTTCATTATACTATATTCCCATATATGAGAATTTTGTCAAGTCTAAAATAAAAAACTGCGCTGTGATTTTGCTGTGATGGTTCGGCATAGAGCGGGAAACGGGAGGAAAAGCCGGGAAGAAAACATGGCTGGTTGTTGTTAATTTTACTGGGTTATTCCAGTTTTATTCTGTTTTAGAAGATGACCTTTAGCACATCCTGTCATTCCCGCGAAAGCGGGAATCTAGCCTTGCAAGCAGAAAGGTACTTTTATTGCTTTTCATTACATAAAGAAAAAGCCCTTTCTTTTGAGAGAAAGGGCTTTTTTAAAAACTCAAACTTTATGATTTTAATTACTTGGACTTAATGTACCTTCACAATTTGTATTAGCACTAGCTGCTACTACTAATTTTTCACTATTGTTATCAAGTTTTACTTCCAAATTATTTTCTTCACATTGATTATCAGTTGCTGCATCACTGTTGTCACAAAAAGGAGTAATACCTGCACCTATTTTCTGAATTTTTAGTTTTGCATATTGAGATTTCTTAACCTTTACACATCCACCGGCTACCGTCCCATCAGCACTCACTGCTAGAGTGAGGTCATTCCAACCTTCTGCACTTACTTTTACTGCTGTTGTAGTAAGCAAGTTAGTAACAGTGTATTCAGGGTCCTCTTCACCAGCTAACTCTGTACAAGCAGAGTCATCGTCAGGCTTATCCACCTTATTTAATTTACTAGGGTCACCCGCATTTGGTCCCGCTGCAACTTCGTAGTTATTAGCCGCAGGGCACTTATTGGTAGCATCTGCATTATCACAAACAGCTGCTGTAGCAACAGAAACTTTCAGGCTCTCAAAATCCGCTTCCGCTACTTTACCACAAGCATTTTGAGCTAGTTCCAAAGACTTAGAACCTGACTCCAAAGTGACCGCCGCAGTCAGTTTATTAGTAATAATGAAGTAGGCCATTTCACCTTCTTTATCCACACACTGGCCATCTTTCCACTCTTTAGTGTCATCTTCGTCACATTTTTCTTCGTCACTTTTGCCACAACCTACTAAGCTAAACGCAAAAATAGTTAAACCCATGATTATAAACTTCTTCATTATCATATCCTCCTTAGATGTTTTCATTTGCTCATAGTTAAGCACAATTTTTTATAATTGCAAAGTTTTTATTCTGCGCTGCACATGTACTTTTTACACTGTTTTCGGCCCCTTCTTAGGACAAAACATAAAAAACTAGTAATATTATGATTTTATATAAATAAAGACAAAAACATAAGCAAATAGAAAAGGGTAATATTTACATCCAAAAAGAAAGCCCTATTTTGAGAAAAGCAAAGATTTATCGGGTAAAAACCAATAATTACTAAAGGTGAATAATTCACTTTCTACCAAAATTACAGGGACAGTTTACCTTTCAAAAAGCCTGTCTTTTGTGGAAAACAAGGGCAAAGGGAGGCAATCAAGCAGCATTATGTAACTAATAGTAACAACCTACTTTAAAAAGCAATAAATCTGCTTACATATAATCATCGTCATCTAAAGCTTCATCATCATCAAACAAGCCAATAGAAGGATCATCAAAAGCCTGATCTTCTTCATCTATTTCACTAAAGGGATCCTCTTCAAAAATATCCACTTCAGGGTCATCGAGATCAGAAGTTTCCATATCATCACCTTCGGTGGTACTTAATTCATCATCCATGTAATCATCTGAAAGAGGCACATCTAAGTGGGAAGGGATAGATTTTTTCTCAATGATATCCTCTGTATGCGCTTTACCAGCGGTTTCGGCAGATAGTATGGCATTTTGTGTTTTTTCAGTGGGCTTTTTGACCGGGCTTTTTTTAACAACAGCCGGCTTTTTGGCTTTCACAGGTTTCTTTTTTACTGACTTTTTAATTGCCTTTTTCTTCTTACTAAGCTTCTTCTTTACAGATTTTTTTCCCGTGGATTTTTTGACGGGGGACTTTTTCTTTACCTTTTTTACTGATTTTTTAGCTTTTCTCTTTTGAGTCGCTGATGACTTTTTCTGCGTCTTCTTCTTAGCCCCTGTTTTCTTTTTGGACTTTTTGGGTGAACTTTTTTTAGATGGTAATTTCTTCTTTATAGGTTTCTTTTTAATAGATTTTTTCTTTACCGACTTCTTAACCGGTCTTTTTTTTGTAGCCATATCACATCTCCTTATTAACAAATGAAAGTTGACTTCTTATCTATATGTCTTATTTCCTCATTTATTTTTGTGGAATCTTTAGACGGCTGTCAATGGAGAAAATAACTTTTATTCCATGAAAACAAAATTATATAGTTTTCTTTTCCCGTAAATACAAAACGTATCTCTTCCATCAAGCCAAAAAAGTGTCCCCTGACAAGACCCATCTTGTCGGTTTCTATGTAATATTTAAATTTTTAATTCGGAAAAAAACAGCTAAACATTGACAAAACTGTTTTTAATTCCATTTTTAATATTATGCTGTTCCCCTTTTCCGGCTTTTAGTCAAGCACAGACTTTAAAAAATACTGGAAAATAAAAAACCTTGGCTCAAAGCCAGAAAGACAAAATTTTAACTGGCAGGTACTATTTTATGAAAGCAGAAAAAACACAAGAAAAATCAGGCATTTTGGCCCAATTCAGCCGTAACCTTACTGTTCTGGCAGAGAAGGGCCATTTAGATCCTGTCATTGGCCGAGATATGGAAATTCGTCGCTTAATCGAAGTACTGGCCAGAAGAACAAAGAATAACCCTGTTCTCATCGGTGAACCAGGAGTGGGGAAAACAGCTATTGTGGAAGGTTTAGCGCTCAGGATTATCAAACAAGATGTACCACAAGTACTTTGGAACAAAAAGGTTGTGGCCTTAGACCTGGCCAGTATGGTAGCAGGGAGCCATTTTCGAGGAGCTTTTGAAGCTCGGTTAAAAGCTATTATAAAGGAAGTAACTGCCAGCCAGGGGGAATTAATCCTCTTTATTGATGAACTCCATACTCTAGTGGGAGCGGGCAAAACAGAAGGGGCTATGGACGCCGGCCAAATTTTAAAACCTGCTTTAGCGAGAGGGGAATTAAGAGCTATTGGCGCTACTACCTTAGATGAATACAGAAACTTCATTGAAAAAGACAAAGCTCTTGAGAGACGTTTTCAGGTGGTCTTGGTGAAAGAGCCGGATATTCCTTCCGCCATCACTATTTTAAGGGGACTGAAGGAAAAATATGAAGTATATCACGGAGTAAGAATTAAAGACTCGGCTTTGGTATCTGCTGTAAAGCTTTCTCATAGGTACATCAACAATCGCTTTTTGCCGGACAAAGCGATTGATCTCATTGATGAGGCGGCCAGCCGATTAAATATAGAAATTAATAGTGTTCCGACGGAAATTGACGAAATTCGCCGCCAAATTACCCATCTTCAAGTGGAGCAAAAGGCCCTAAAGAAAGAAAAAGACGAAAACGCAAAAAATCGTTTAAAAATTTTAGAAAAAGAATTAGCAACATTAAACAAAAAACATGGCATCCTCCAGTCTCAATGGGAAAAAGAGAAAAAAAGCATCTCCTCCTTAAAGCAAATTAAGACAGAGATAGAAAAAACAAAAACAAGTATAGAAAAAGCAGAACGGGAGGCGCGTTTAGATAAGGTAGCGGAATTAAAATACGGCACTCTTCCCGAATTGGAAAAAAAACTAAAGCAATATAATGAGCAGACGAAAGACCCTCGAAAAAAAACTAACAACCTGTTAAAAGAAGAGGTAGGCCCGGAGGAAGTAGCCGCCGCCGTTTCCCGTTGGACGGGCATCCCTGTCAGTAGAATGCTGGAATCGGAATCCCATAAATTACTTAATATGGAACAAAATCTTTACACACAAGTGGTAGGGCAGGATCAAGCTATACAATTAATATCAAACGCCATTCGACGATCACGAGCCGGTATTGCCGATCCTCACCACCCTATAGGAAGTTTTATTTTTCTAGGCCCCACAGGAGTGGGCAAGACGGAAACCGCGCGCGCTCTATCCCGCTTCTTATTTGACTCCAGGGAGGCCCTCATCCGTATTGACATGAGCGAATACGGAGAAAAGCACCAGGTCTCCCGTCTAATCGGAGCCCCCCCCGGGTATATTGGACACGAGGAGGGAGGTCAGCTGACGGAGACCCTGCGCCGGCAACCTTACTCTGTTATCTTATTTGATGAAATAGAGAAAGCCCATCCGGAGGTTTTTAATATTTTACTTCAAGTACTGGATGACGGACACTTAACGGATTCCCAAGGTCGAAAAGTGAACTTCAAAAATACAATTTTGATTATGACATCCAATATTGGTTCTGAGCTTTATGATTCCTCTTCAGGTAAAACCCCTTTTAACAAAGCAGATTTAAACAAAGAGCTTAAGAAATACTTTCGACCGGAGTTTTTGAATCGCGTTGATGAGATTATTTCTTTCAACAGTCTTTCTCAGGACCATATCGCAAGAATTGTGAATATACAGATTAAGGAGGTGCAAAACAGATTAAAAGAAAAAAACATCTCTCTTAGGCTGGATCAAAAAGCAGTAGATTACCTGGCCCGAAAAGGTTTTGATCCTGACTACGGAGCTCGTCCTCTAAAAAGAGTGATTCAAAGAGAATTGTTAAACCCTTTAGCCAACCAAATTATCGCTAAAGAACTAAAAGAAGGGCAAACAGTAGAGGTTACAGCCAACGATTTAAGTTTGGAATGGCTCTCATCAAAAAACACAGGAGGCTCTCTTTGTTCACAGGTATCGTAAAAAGTGTTCACCCTATTCTAAAGGTGATAAAACACAAAGAAGAATTAAAAATACAAGTGGAAAAACCAGACCTATCCGACTGCCCCCATTTAAAATTAGGGGACAGTGTAGCTGTGGATGGAGTATGCCTTACATTAGAGAAACTTTCTTCTAATTCAATGTATTTTCATCTGGGATATGAAACCTTAAAAGTCACAGGCTGGGACATACAAAATCTCCAAGATCGAAAAGTCAATTTAGAACCGGCTTTAAGGGTAGGGGACTTTATGGGAGGGCATTTTGTCAGTGGCCATGTGGATGGGATGGTAGAAGTATTGCGCTGCACAAAAAAAGGAGCTAGTTTATTGATGAGTATAAAAATACCGAAGGAGTTTAAACCTTATTTCTGGAAAAAATCTTTTATTACTTTAAATGGAGTGAGCCTCACAGTGAACGAAGTTAAAGAGGAGGGCTTATTTATATGCTTGGTGCCTGAAACTTTAAAACGCACAAATCTCCTGAGTCAAAAGCCAGGCAGCCTGTTAACTTTTGAGGTGGATTCTTTATCACGCGCTCTAATCTCCACTCTAAAGAGTAAGTAGCAATTTGTTGCCTTCCTTCCCGCCAAAGCATTGCCATCCTCGTAAAAGCGGGAATCTAGTAGTTACGAGGAGAGTAATTTATTAGTAAGTGTATCCTTCAGTAAAACAGCTTTGCCTTTATCGGGACGGACCTTGTCTTCCCTAGGTAGGAAGCCAAGGACCTTGGACCCTTAACCGGCAAACTGTTTTCCTGAATGAATACAATTATTTATACAGAAAGGCAATTTGTTGCCTTCCTTCCCGGCCAAAGCGAGGATCTAGTTGCTCCTGTTCTTCAGTAGAGAAATAGGAGTCAAAAGGCTCAAACATGCGTTTTGCCACAAAGCAACTTTTAGTCGCATTGTGCTCAAAGCCGAACTCGCTTTTGAATCCTATTTCTCTACTGAAGAATCTATGTAGCCGTCAGGCAGAGTACCACGGCTTTAGCCGTGGGAATCTATCTCTAAATCTCTGCCATATAGGAATCGTTATCTTTTCTCGCAGAAGCGGAGATCAACCCTTTAACGGGAAAAACTTAAGATTATGCTTGTAAATATTAAAGTTTCATTGTTAGTATTTCTACTTTAAGACTAAAATATAAAAAAGGAGTAAATAATGAAAATAATTATAAGCCTGGCCGTTTTTGCACTCGCTCTTGTGGCTTGTCAAAGTGATAAGCAAAAATGTGAGAAAGAAGGAAAAGTATGGAAAGCCGAAACCGAAACATGTATCAGCACAGAACAAGCGGAGTGTGAAGAAAAAGAAAATATGGCTTGGAACGAGGAAAAAAACACATGTGAAGAAAAAAGTGATGCGCAAGTTGAATGTGAAGCCAAAGAGAACATGACATGGAATAAGGAAGAAAACAAATGTGAAGAAAAAAGTAAAGAAATAGCTAGCTGTGCAGAACAAGAAGGTAAAGAATGGATAAATGACCAATGTGTAGATAAAACATATTTCACTATTTTGTTTAAATCAAAAGGCGGGCAACAGCATAATCTTCAAGTCACTAACGAATCAAACCAGCAGTCGTTAGACAGCACAGGTCAGTGTGTAAAAGTAGCTACATCTCAATTTAAAGATCTAACAGTTTCTATATTATTAAAGGATCATAAGGTTATAAAAGTATTATGTGACAATGACGACACAACTGTAGGTAGCCCTCCCTGCTCCGCAGGAAATTATGAAGTATGGTATAATCATCGTCCTTCCGGTCCTCCTAATACCCCTGCTATCGGCTATACTTTGACTAAAAAAGAGGAGGCTGCAACAGATTGCGAAGTTATAGACACTATTAAATAATTACAGTTCTTAAAACAAAGTTTAAAAAGCCCTTTCTTCGGAAAGGGCTTTTTTATATGTAGTCATCCTCGAAGCCGTTTTTTTAACATAATCTTAAAGACGATCCATTAAAAAATTTTCTTTTTCTTCGTAAAATTTATCAAGATTTTCCACTACAATCACATCTTCATCATGCTTTTGACTATCAAAAATAAAAAGCTGAGTATTTTGGAGGTTATTTGTTTTTATAAGTATTTTCTTTTGGTATTTGTTTTTTTTGCATGCTTGAATTAAAAGTCGAAGTGCATCTTCTAATGTTTCATTTTCTTTTTGAACCCTCACTGGAATTGGTTTAACTAAATCTCTTATCTTTAAGAATCCATCAATCCCTTTATTCCTTTGAACAGGAGTAATATGTAAGCGATTAAGAAATTCTATAATTTTTGGGTCTTGATTGATATAAGCTTTTCTCCCTTTTTTGAGCAAATTGGATTCCGTTTTTATTGGATGGTTTAATCTTTGTTTTGATAATTCAACAGCTTCTTTCAATTGATCAATTCCTATATATTTTCTCTTCAAGAGTTGAGCAGCAACAAGCGTTGTTCCACTTCCACAAAAAGGATCTAAAACAGTGTCTCCCTTATCTGTTACGAGTTTAATAATTCTTTCTGTAAGTAAAAGAGGTTTTTGTGTTGGATATCCAACTCTCTCCTTTGCCTTAGGATTTAAATAAGGAATTTCCCAAACATCAGCAAGAGGAACACCTTTTTTTCTTCCATAAGTTCTACATCTCCATTCTCCAAAGTTTTATATGTTGCCTTTCCATTTTCATCTCTTGCTCTTTTCTGGAAAATTTGATCCAGGTTCGTTGTTGGAGAATAGTCAGTATAAATAGGATTAAATTTAAACTTTTCTGTTTTACTGTAAAAGAAAATGACTTGATGAGCATTTAAAAGTCCTTTTTTAGCATTTGACCATCTTTTATATGACCAAATAATTTCACTTTGAAAATTCGTTGCTTCAAAAACTTCATCAAGGGAAATTCTTAGATAGTGTGTAGCAGAACGATCACAATGCAAAAAAATACTACCTGTGTCTTTTAGAGTCTTCTTACATTTCTGAAGTCTTTCTTGAATATATTTTGTGTATTCTTTTATATTATCCCATGTATCTTTAAAAGAGTATTCTATGGAATTATTTCTTGTCTTTAATTTTTGAGTTTTTTGAGTAAAAAAAGGAGGGTCAAGATATATTAAGTCAATAGAACATGGTTCTATCTTCTCTAATTCGTTTATACAGTCTCCATGTATAAGCTTATTCATCATGTCAAATAAATTCCTTTATATTTTTTTCTTTGCTATGTCTTTCAACATCACGACACAGAGTTTTACCAGTCTCAAAATCTCTTCTCACCAGTCAATTTAATAGCGTCTTTCATACAAAAAATTATTTGAAGAAGCTAAAAAGACTTGCTTGCTGTGCACTATGTAAAGAACCTTCAAGCCAAAAACATTGATGTTTTTGTTCTAAAACCGGGGAGAGGGGGAGCGTGGATTTAAGTCTTTTTTCAACCATTCGCAAAGGGATATTTCACCATACCAGTATGATATTAGTTTTTGCACATCAAAATAATGAGCTATGCCGACATATTTGTAAGATCTAAAATTCTTTATAAACCTTGTGATTTTTTTAGCGTTTGTGACGATATATAAAACATAACTTTGGCTGGACCCTTCATATTGAGACATTTTTAAATTATAACGGCTGTTTCTTCTTAAATGAAGATTAAGCTCCACCGGCCAGCTTATAACCTTCACCTTTAATATAAAAATCAGGCAGAGGCTCATAGTCCCCATTGTAAAATGTAGGTCTCGCAATGACCTCATGTTTAAATCAGCCCTGTGCCCCAGAATATTCTCCAGTCTTTCTTTCAGAGAAAATAAAATCAACTGCTGTTCTGTTTTCCAACAGCTGACTCCTCTTTTTATGATTTTATGCTTTCTATTAAGGCGGACGATTTTCTTGTTATCCCCCATTAAATGGAGTGAGAGAAGCTTTATATCTTTTGAAAGATAAAAATGCTGGATAGGCTCTATGGTAATCCAGCCCCTGTCACTTAACTTTTTAAGTCTGTTGCAGGCGGAAACTTCAGAAGGAAAGAATTTTGTTGTGATGTCTTTATAAAGGCAAAAGTCCCTGTCTTGCAAAAAATTGATGATGCGTCTGTCTCTTCCTGTAATCATCAGCCACCTCCTTACTTGAATGTTCTTAACAGCTTTTTTTACTACTGATGAAATGCCTTGGTTTTTTTAAGTATTTCAGCCCCCCCATTATTTGAATAGCACCTTATACCCAACAAAAAGAAAAATCAATTAAAAAAATGATTGCTACTTATATTAAAAGATTCAAATTGCACAATTCTTTTTAAATTTTAAAAACAAGGAGGTTTCACCATAGAAGACTGTTCAATATTAAGTTCAAATCCATATTTCTGTGAAACACTTTTCACCAAATCGGTAAACCATATATCCGCTAAAGGATTTGTATAGACAGCCTCTATTAAAGCATCGACATTCACATCAATAGATACACCTCTTTTTTTATTTGGAATTCCATAATTTCTTGAATTGTTAATTTCTGGCGGTAATTCATGAATCAAAGCTCTTAATTCTTTTTCATAATCAAATTCTTGCCGTTTGTGCATAAAGGGTGAAAAAATATTGCCCTCAGGCACAAAATAATTTTTATAATTAACATAATTAACTACACCTAAATTTATACCACCTAAATACTCATCTGGATTTATTGTTGCTGATGATAAGCAGTTATTTAATTTTTTATATGTTGATTGGATAACGACCGATTTATCAGTGTTTGTAGATACCCACATTGCATTTGATTCATGTTCATTCATATACCAGCAATTTACATATGTCCATTGAACTGCGCCTTTTGTAATAGACGACATTCGTTCCCTCATATCTAATGAATAAGTCCTATAAATAATTGGATAAAGTTCTTTATTTTTACGAGATATAGAACCCTCATAGGGGTCACCTAACAAATCTGCTCTTGAGAAAAAAAGAGTTTTTCTATGCAAAAGAGATATATATTTTGTAAAATCCATGAACCGCCAGATTTTTATATTTTCATTTTTTGGTGGTTGAAAACATGGGTGTTTTTTCATAGAAAAAGCGTATATCAAATCAGAATGTTTTCAAACCAATAATTTACAAAATTTTTTTTAGATTAGTTTTTATAAACTTGGACTGATTTCTACCTCTTGAGGAGGACGAGCTTCTTTTAAAGAAAGATTTTTGGCAAAAAAGCCTCTTTGTGTTCTAACAACTAACATCTCCACAATATCCCCTTCATTAAGTTCTGAATAGGAAGTATTTGAAAATTCCGTGACAATGGAAAAATATACTTCTCTTTTGTTTTTTTTGTCCCATATAGCCCCAAAGTTTATTTCGGGCATCATTTGCAGGACAGAACCTTTAGCTGTTCCTATGACTTCCAGTATAGGCTCTTTCATCATGGCAAAAACTCCAATCAATTTTTTTTAATCACGCAATCCAAAAAATATAAAGCAAAAAATGTTCCAAATAGTTTATATAGAAATACAGTCCTCTGTAATCAATTCCCCTGGATTTTTGACAATCTGCGGCACTCCTGGCCCTGTAACTTTCAATCCTTGTTCCTCTCTTTTATGAAGTTCTGTATTCAAATTCAACAAAAACTCCAAAATATCTTCATTTTTTTTCATTCCATAAGCCTGCCGGACAGTCTCATCCAGTTGCTTGTGAGCCTCTTTAAGTGGATTTTGTCCTGTATCCTCAAGCGTATTATATAACTCTCTAAGTCCCCAATTATTTTTTGACATGGCCTCTTTTCTTATTTTCATCAGATTATTTACAGTCGTGGAGATTTTCTTAATTTGTATCTCTGTAGGATTTTGAGGCCAGGGGAATGTAGAAAACACAGTGTCGCCAGTATATCTAATATCACCTTTCAAAGTCCCACCACAAGATTTAACCCATTCTAAATGAACAGATGATTGTATTATTCCAAATGAGTAATTATCTTCAAAATCAAAAGCGACAACAGCATCCGCTATCCGTATAGCATTTGATATAAATTCAAAGGCAAGAGGTTTTTTAACTGTTCTGGATACAACAATGTATTTTTTAACTTTACTGACAGCTCTAATCAAATCAGGGCGGTTTCTCCAATGCCTCCACCAAAACTTAAGATGATTGTTCCAGTCTTTTGGCTTTCCCTGTTTTTTAATCTCATCTGCTGCTTTACGCTTAACATCCGGCAGGACAGTTTTTTGTATATGCTGAAACGGCTCTTTATATCTTTTCGCCTCCAAAATATTCATTTGGCTAAAATCAATCATAAACCTTTTAGGCAATCTTTTCTTTCCTTGAGCATTTAAAAATTCTCTTCCTGTAAAAAAAGGAAATATCACCTCTGCATTTTTAGGGTTTTTATTTATAAAAGATTTATATTCTTCTTTTGAAAGATAGAAATTAGATGTTCCTGTAGTTTGACCTTGAAAACATCTTTTTGGTTTTCTATTGGCTTTTAAAACATGAGCAGCTTTAACAGAAGTTTTAGAGCTTAAACCGGAATTTATCTTCTTTGGTGTTTCTATTTTCCACGAACTGGCTACTTTATTTCCTAATTGTGTAAATAATTTCTTCTTTCCCTGAAAGCTCCCTTTAACCCAGTTCACAATAGAAACATGAACATTGGCCTCTCCGCTCCAAACCTGTGTTGACACAGCCTCTGTAATTGTTCCTTTGTTTTTTACAATGTAATCCAAACCTCCTTGTCTTGAGTAATTTTCACGGATTGTATTTGTGCCTACAAGTCCCGCTCTTTGTCCTTTTTTCAAATTGTCATGAGCTTTTCTAAACCAATACACGCAATAGTCCGCTCTTCCCGGAACTTCTTTAAATTTTTGCCTGACTTTATCAACATATTCCACAGGTAACTCTCTTTTCATTTTTTTAGAGCTTAAAAAAGGAGGATTGCCTATTATGACATCAGCTTCCGGCCATTCAGTAAATAAAGCGTCCTCAGATGAAAAGTTATCGTCCAAGTCATCAAACGGCAAAGAGGGGTCTTGTATATTAAACTCATCAGCTAAAAGTTTTCGGCCAATAGATAAAGCCACCTTTGCTAACTCCAAGCCAAATTTATTTGTGTCAATGCCGTAAAAGCTTCTCGGAGAAACAAGCAAACCAAGTTCCGAAGGACGAATTTGACCACCTTCCCCCAGACTTTCCAAAATGTCCATTTCCAGTTTTCTTAATTCCCTGAATGCGATATAAAGAAAATTTCCGCTGCCGCAAGCTGGATCTAAAACTTTAAATTCCTGTATCTCTCTTAACAATTTTCTTTTTTCTCTTTTTGTTCTTGCCTTGCTTATTTTTTCCTTAAACGGCAGAACAATACAAGGGCCAACAATTTTATGTATATCCAACTCATTCGTGTAATGTATGCCATGACCATGCCTCTTTTCCTGATCCATGCTTCCCTCAAAAAGAGAGCCAAATATAGACGGCCTCACTTTTTCCCAATTCTGTTTTGAGGCATCATATAAGAGCTTTATTTCTTTATAAGAAAGCTCTACAGCAGTCGTTTCCTTAAAGATGCCTCCATTAAAGTATCCAATGTGTTTGTATTTTGTTGGCTTATCCAATTTATTTTTGAAAGCCATAGCTTTAAATAAAAAAGAAAGTTCCTTTTGAGCTTTTAAATCATCTATAGATTTTTTTAAAATCTCATGTAAGGTATATTGAGGTATCAATCCAACATCTTCTGAAAACAGAGCTATAACCAGTTGAAGAATAAATCTTTGAGCTTTATCTTTTTCTATATCTCTTTTAACCATAGACAAATAAATTTTACCGACAGTTTTTGCAACCTGTTCTGTGATGGCTATATTATGATTGTTAAACAGAGGCTCTTCCTCTATTGGCAAGAGAAACTTTAAAGCTCCCCAACTGGTCTGAAGGTCTTTTGTATTCAGCTTATGAACAGGGTCGTAAAGCTGGCTATTTAAATCGTATATCCAAAATTCATCAAAGTTGCATAAGACCATATATTTTGGCCTATCGGGAACTAAAGTAATCCAGTAATTAAAAGCCTGGTCATAATGCTTTTGAAGAGGAGTTCCCCTTTTTTTTAATTCAATGATAACTCTTGGTTTCCAAACAAGGTCTGCAAAAGACACTCCCTTACCTTCTCGTTTTTTAAGTGGCTTTTCACAAACAGCTCCAGCTCCTAGAACTCCTGTATTGCCAAAGGCTTGAAAAAGCCGGTCAAAAAATATTTGGCCTTCTCCCTTTTCAGAGCCTTTGCAGTTCTTAAACCAATCTAAGAAGGCTTTAATTCTTTCTTGATGCTTTTGCTGGTTAATCACCATAGTATATTAAGTATTTATGTTTCTTTGTTTTAAGGCAATAAGTTCCCTCAGCTATAATTTTGTATTCTTCAAAAGTTATTTTTATAAGAGGCTTTGTTTTTTTGGTTTATAGACTTTAGTATAGACAGCCTTATTCAAAAAACTTCTCATCCACCAAAGAAGCCCCTGACCAAGTAGAAATCCATGTATAATTTCATGTAGAATTATGTATAACGATTTTGAAATGCTGGGAAATATTCAGAAATAAGTCCAGTGAAATGAAGACTGCCTGATTGTTTAGGAAACACGGGGGTTTGAAATACCCCGACATTTCCTGACATACTAACCAACATGAATATTAAAAAGTGTGTGGTTCAAGTGGCGGGGTGGACGGGACTCGAACCCGCGACCTCCGACGTGACAGGCCGGCGTTCTAACCAGCTGAACTACCACCCCCGTTTTCTTTATTGTTATTCTACCTCTATATTAAAAATAACCATACCTTATAACACTTAACTCTTTTTATTCCCTCATTAGAGGGAGGTCTCTTCCCTACCTAAAAAATGAATGAAGCCTTAAGTTCGTAAAAAGCTTATTTTGTAAAAGAAAATATAAAACAGTCAACTGATATTTATAACAAATATACCCCTTGGATATGTCCCCGCTCCTCACTTTCGTAAGAACATATTCCACGGGAACAAGCTTTTCCACCCTTTTCCAGTTTATTCACCTTAGTATCTGGATTTTTAAACCCTGAATTTTTAAATACGATCAGTATAATCTTGTATTCAGCCAAAAATAAACATAGAATCTCATAACTTATGAACCCAAAAATACAAAAATTTCTGTGGTTGGATATGGAGATGACAGGTCTAGATCCAGAAAAAGAAGTCATTATAGAAGTTGCTGCCATTGTCACCGATCACCAACACAAGGAACTGGATTCCTACCACCAAATAATCAAACAACATAGTGATTACCTGGAAAAAATGGATAAATGGAATACAAAACAACATAAAAAGTCTGGTCTCTACGACCTCGTACCCAATGGTATTTCACAAGATCAAATGGAAAGAGAACTGATAGACTTAGCAAATAAGCACTTCAAAGAAGAAAAAATTACCTTGGCTGGCAATTCCATTTACCAGGACCGGTTGTTTATAAAAAAACATCTCCTTAAATTTGAAGAACGACTTCATTATCGCATGTTAGATGTTTCCTCGTGGAAAATTATTTTTGCCAATTCGAACATTATATTTAAGAAAGAAAATAAACATCGTGCCCTGGATGATATTCGTGAAAGTATTAGAGAAATGAAAACCTATCTTTACTACTTGGATCAATCCAAACTCAGTCATCAGGAAGAGAGTAATAATACAAACTCTTAACTACATATTAATCTAGCCCACACCATTTAATAGATAGACATATATTTTGTCTGGCTCCTCACCTGCACGGGACTGAAAGTTCTTATAAATTAACAAAAGCAGCGAAAAAAATAACACTCATATAAGACAATATATATTAGGATTAACAGCTACATAACAGATATGACAAACCGCCAGTAACTAATATTTATAATCATCTGGCTTATAAGGCCCCTCTACATCTAATCCCAAGTAATCCGCTTGTACCTGAGATAAACGAGTGAGTTTCACCCCCAGCTGATCTAAATGCAAATGAGCCACTTTCTCATCCAACTTCTTAGGCAAACGATAAACCCCAGGAGTATAACTTCCCTTTTTTTTCCACAAATCTATTTGAGCCAAAACCTGATTGGAAAAAGAATTACTCATTACAAAAGAAGGGTGACCAGTAGCACAGCCTAAATTTACCAAACGCCCCTCCGCCAAAATAATAATTTCCCGCCCATCAGAAAAACGATGCAGATCCACCTGTGGCTTTACAGATATTTTTTTGCTGTTTTGACTCAACCACTCCATATCTACTTCCAAATCAAAATGGCCAATGTTGCAGACAATAGATCCGCTTTTCATTTTCATAAAGTGATCCTTAACTATAATATCCCTACACCCCGTAGCCGTAACAAATATATCCACATCTCCGGCAACCTCATCCACTTGCACCACCTCGTAACCCTCCATACTGGCTTGTAAAGCACAAATAGGATCAACCTCGGAGATCAACACTCGCGCTCCGTAAGAACGAAGACTTTGTGCAGAACCCTTACCTACATCACCATAACCCGCCACCAAAGCCGTCTTTCCCGCTAACATAATGTCCGTAGCTCTTTTAATGCCATCCACCAAAGACTCCCTACACCCATATAAATTGTCGAATTTAGACTTGGTAACAGAATCGTTCACATTAATAGCCGGCACCTTAAGCTGACCGGCCCTGTGTAGTTTTTCCAAGTTCCTGACCCCGGTGGTGGTTTCCTCTGAAATACCCACAATGTTTTTCATTAAGTGACTATACTTCGGTTTGTGCATCACATTTGTAAGATCCCCACCATCATCTAAAATAAGATCAAAACCATCAGTACCCCAACCTTTAATAGTCTCCTTAATACACCACCAATATTCCTCCTCTGTCTCCCCTTTCCAGGCAAACACCGAAACCCCGGCCTGGGCCATCGCCACAGCGGCATGATCCTGAGTGGAATAAATATTACAAGAGCTCCACCTGACCTGAGCCCCCAACTCGATTAAAGTTTCTATCAACACCGCTGTCTGGATAGTCATGTGCAAACAACCGGTAATACGTGCCCCTTTAAGAGGTTTTAATTGAGCATATTCTTTTCTTAAAGCCATTAAGCCTGGCATTTCATTTTCCGCTAAACGAATCTCTTCCCGACCCCACCGGTTTAACTCCTGCATCTTGTCTGAGCTATCCATAGCTTCTTTACACACACGATAATCCAGCTCTTTATTTTGTTTTCTCTTTAGTTCAGCCATATTTTTCTCCTGTCTTCCGTCTTTTTTAAAGCAAACACTTTTTCTTTAGAAGGTATATAAAAAAGCCGATCTTTTGTAAATAGGTGTATACATGTTTTTCCCTTTATATCAAAAATTTTTTCTTATAAAGCTAAGGTCAAAAGGTTTTTACTTTATAAACTTGGAAAAAGTCCAAGCCTTGGAGACAAATAAAAAGCAAATAAACTTTTCAACTCAGATCAATATCAACAATTTCATAAAAAATATTTATTTGTTTTTTATTTTTTCCATTCCTTTAATTTGCTTGGCAGAAAGTTCCTCTCTTCCTAACCCAGAAAATACTTTTGAGCAACAAAGTAAAAAAACTATTTTGACAGTACGAAATACCAATACTCCTACACAAGCAAATACAAACTCCACGGAAACAGTGAGAAGAGGCCGCATGCCTGTAAGAGAAACCGGCTCCATTGAACCTCAGTATGAACAATGCAAAGGAAAAGATATTTATAAGTTAAACTCTGAGTTTCAAGATACCTCCGACTTAGGGGGAACAGAAGCTACCGGTCCCTGTATGGACTGTTTTATTGATGCTGCTTCTAATGATGACTCTATAAACGACATACAACAAACCCTTCAAACAGAGGTGAAAGAGGGAACGGAAGCTGGAAAAGGCTATAGCATTAGAACCAGAACGGGAGTGAGAACGGGAAAAGCAAGAACAATATCCCCTTATTCCTCTTTTAAAGACCAACTAAGAACCAGAGTCTTAGGCCAAGTTAAAACCAAAATAG
>JAPPLY010000042.1 GCA_028819305.1 Bdellovibrionales bacterium | reverse complement strand
TTCGTCTCCGTTACCCGCTACAATGTCATATTCGTAACGATCCTCACCATGCTCTCTTTTTATATTCATATAAGTATGCTCAACATCTATGCCTCTTTCATTTAAAACTTTTACCAGGTCTCCTTCTACCAGGCTTTCCATAAGTTTTCCCCACTGGGTTTCAAAAAGTTCTTTTGCTTTTTTTAAACCCTCGTTGGTCTTTTTTAAACTCTCGTTGATCTTTGTATTTTCCGTCGAAAGTTTGTTGATTATCCGATCTATTTCAGCCTTTCGCTTCTCTGCTTCCGCCTGCCGCTTCTCTGCTTCCGCCGAAAACTGTTTTAAATTTCGTTGAGTCTCTCTTATAAGTGCCCAAATCTCATCTGCTGGCGATATTGTAGATTTACTCATATCATTCTCCTTTCTTTTATAATAACATAGTTTTTTAAAAATTAAGATATGCAAAATCTGTACCAAACCCAAAGGATGTTTCCCAATTTCAGCATAATATAAGGAAACATAAGAGTAATCTCATATACTTATAAATTTCAACGAGGGGCTATATTTTTAAGATCATGTTATACCCATTGAGTATTATCCCCTTTTCCACGAGGACAAGCTTTTCCGTTTTTTTTCGGTTCTTTCCTCCGGGGCAGCTAAACTTTTAAAACCAGAATTTTCAAAGCCAATCGGTATAGAACCAATCAATAAATGTAACTATTCGGGAAAACAGATTGCCGGGGGCAAACCAAAGGGGCAAAAAAAAATTAAAGAGATTACCAAGGTTGATAGCTGCCTTTTTTCAAGGTCCATATAGCTATAAGATGGAATAAAAAAAGGCCCAGTAGGGAAACCCAAAAAGCCGTGTTAATAGAGACATCTGATACTCCTAGTACCCCATAACGAACACCATTTATAAAGTAAAGTAAAGGGTTAAAATAGGACACTTTAACCCAAAAAGAGTGCAAATTATCCAAGGAAAAAAACACACCTCCCAAATAAATCAAAGGAAGAATAATAAACCCGCCAATAGCACTAATATGGTCAAAAGTTTTAGCCCAAAAAGCCACAGCGATACCTAACTTAGTAAATGCCAAACCTCCAATAACACAAAAAAAGAGGAAGTAAAACGGATGCGCAGGGATAAGCCAGGTATGTTCATAAAAATAATGAAACATCTCTCCTGAAATAAACACCACCAGCCCCACAACCAGCCCTCGAAATAAACCTCCCAAAGACATAGCCCAAACAATCTGTTGCACACTGAGCGGGGAGGTTTTAATATCTACAATTTCCCCTCCGAACTTCATGCTTAAAAGGGAGCTTGATCCATTTTGATAACTGTTATTCATACACCCCATCATAATAAGTCCGGGGATGAGAAATTCCAGATAAGATAAACCCTCTAAAACCTGAATATTTTTTCCGAGACTTACACCAAAAATGAGAAGATAAATAAAAGAATTAACAACGGGTATAAAAATAGTTTGAGCAAGCACTTTTGAAAAACGTCTAATTTCACGGGAAAAAAGAGTGAGAAAAGGAGACCATACTAATTCTTGTTTTTTCATATAAATAAAACTCTTTGGGTTAAAAAAATTAAATTTGTCACAAATTTTATCTAAATCTTACCAATTAAATCCCTTTGGATTTGAAATAAGATAAATGAACCTAGATTTTATCAAAGTTTACCAATTAAAACCATTTGGGTTTATAGAGGATAATAACTTTCTTGAAGCTTTTATTTTTAATCATGCCAACTAAAACCATTTGGATTAAATTTTGTCCAATACATATTTAAAAGCTTCTTCCAAAGTGCCTTCCCTTATTTTCATATCCAAAATATGGTCACTAGGAAAATTCAAGTCAGATAGAAAATTCCCCATCTCTATTGAATACGGAACACGAAACTCCAGGGTATTATCTTGATAATTTACAAGAGCCGGATGGGTATATTCCATTTTATTTCTTAAAGTGATAGTTAAGTGACGGGAAGTGAGTTTTTGCACCAGTTCCTGAGTGTTTCCTTGTTTTTTAATTTGTCCTTTATGGATAATAGCCACGCGGTCACAAAGCTGCTCGGCTTCTTCCAAATAATGTGTCGTAAATAAAATAGCTACACCTGTTTTTTTTAACTTTCTCACCTGTTCCCAGATGGAATGCCTTAGCTCTACATCCACTCCTGCCGTGGGTTCATCCAGTAATAAAAGCCGGGGGGAATGGACTAATGCTTTAGCAATCATCAGTCTGCGTTTCATCCCTCCACTCAGCTGACGCACTTTTTTATACCTATGCACCCAAAGATCTAGCTGTTTCATCAGTTCATGGATTCTTTTTTTATTATTCATCAGCCCATAGTAACCAGAATGAAACCTGAGAATTTCCTCTACATTAAAATACCCGTGAATGACTACTTCCTGTGGCACAACACCCGTGATGGCTTTAGTGGCTCTTTCCTGCTGAAGAATATCCATACCCTCTATGGAAATAGAACCCTCTGTGGGTTTTTCCAAAGTAATAATAGTGGATATAATAGAGGTTTTCCCAGCTCCATTTGGACCTAGTAGGCCAAATATTTCCCCTGACTGAACTTCAAAAGAGACTTGATTTACCGCTCGAAAAGAACCATAGGTTTTTACTAAATTTTCTATTTTTAATACCGCCATAGTCATCTTTCCCCTAGGTTTTTAAACAGCTTAACAATCTAAGATTATAGTAAAGTATATATGTCCCAGATCGTTTTTTTACTAATAGACTATCTTTTTCTAAATGGGATAAATATTTACTAGCTGTTTGATAAGTTATATTAAAAATTTGTCAATTTTTTAATGTATAAATTTCATATATTAAATGAGTATATATTTGATTTTTTAGATAATACAATATTCTATACCCATCTGATTGGCCTTTTCCGGTCATTTCCGTTTACCTAAAGGCAGAAAAACTCTAAAAATATGCCCCCGTGAAAGCAGGCACACTGGATCTATATAAATCTTTAATTACAAGGATTTCTCAAATCCCTATTTTTATATCTTCTTCCCCTTAGCAGGGTAACTGACTCTTGACATTCCTTCAAAGATACCAATAAAGTATAATACTCTCTCTTATCTCCGATTGAATGGAGCGGAGGGATTAAAGTAGAGGAATATCAAGAATGTCGTATCAAATAGTGAGCTTTTATCGCTTTACGCCTTTTTCCAAATCAGATCTTAAAAGAGTGCATGAAACGCTTATAAAAACAGGAAAAGAAAAAGAAATGGTAGGTCTTATTTTACTCAGTAAAGAGGGTATTAATGCTACTCTTTCTGGAAAAAAAGAAAGTATAGACACTTACCTGCGTATTGTAGAACAAGTCACTGATATAAATGATTTTTTTTACAAAAAATCCCCTTCTTCCATTCCCGCTTTTAAGCAGTTAAGAATAAAAATTAAAAAAGAAATTATTACCTTTGGGAAAAAAGAGATTTCCGCCGACTTTGGATTTCATAATTTAGAACCGGATGAATGGGAGTCCATGTTGAATGAAAAACAAATTACTGTATTGGATATCAGAAATGATTACGAAGTGGAAGTGGGACAGTTTAAGAAAGCAAAGGATCTGGGTTTGAAGGAGTTTAGTGAATTCCCTCAGAAAATAAAGTCAACAACTCTTCCAAAAGAACAAAAAACATTGCTTTACTGTACTGGTGGTATTCGCTGTGAAAAAGCTATAATAGAGATGCGAAAGCAGGGTTTTAAGGAGCTATATCAGCTTAAAGGCGGTATCCTGAACTACTTAAAACTGTTCCCCGATAGAAGCTTTGAAGGAGAATGTTTTGTTTTTGACCATCGTGTTGCAGTAGATCAGAAATTAAACCCTTCAAAGAAATATTCTCTTTGTCCTCATTGTGGTCAAGCAGCAGCAGAACCTATCCACTGTGTGCACTGCGAAAAGAAAGCAAAAGTATGTAAGCACTGCCTAAAAAAACAAATAAGCTATTTAGAAACTTGCACAAAAAACTGTGCATATCACTTTCGTATGGGGCACAAATATAAAACCAGCAAAACCCAACACTGAACTCAAATAAAAAGTATTGCGTAGCTTCTATTTGGACTTTAGACTATTAAGAATGAAGAGAGAAATTGTTGCTTTTCTTATTCTGTCATTCTCTTTTGGGACGAGAGCGGGTAAGCTCTATTCCAGTTTAAGTCTGAAAGAAAAAATGGATATAATCAAACAAATTAGAGAGCAAGTAACAAAAAAAGGACTTTCTAACAGGGCAGACGAGCTTTATGGATTAAAGGAACAATCTTACTCTTCATCTTCCACTACTCTATCTGCGAAAGATTACCGGAATATAAGAATGATTCTGGGACTACCTTTAGAAAATAGAAAGGAGGCTTTATCTAACTACGGTACCAATGGCTTTATTGTATTGAAACAGCTTGTTTTTTCAAATAAAGAAACGATGCCTATTCGATGGAAAGCCTTAACCAGTCTGGCACGTCTGTATCCTGAAAAATCCCTTCCTATTGTATTAAGAGCTTTGCGTGACTCTACTTGGTTTTTAAGAAATGCGGGCCTAATTGCTATGGATATCATTGACCCTAAAGAGGGTATGAGATGGGCAGGTCCTCTTTTGAACGACTCTTCTTTAATTGTCAGAACGGCGGCTGTATCTATAATTAAAAAACATAAAGCCAGTCAGTATAAAATGCAATTACTGGAAAAACTAAATGCTCCCGACAGTTTTTATAAAAATAAAAGTTTATGGATTCGTTACCATATCGTATCTGCTTTAGCGGACTTTTGTGAGCCGGGAGAAGAAAAAATGTTTATATCTTTTCTTCAAGATGCGGATGAGAAACTTCATTCTCCGGCTATTTCTGCCTTGGAAAGGCTAACAGGCAAAACATTTCCTGTTTCCGATGAGAAAGGAAGAACAGTAGCTTCGGAAAGGCAAAAACAAATGTGGATCAAATGGTGGACAAAACACACTTCTCATAAAACTTCCGTGCGATTATAATAATCATGAAGATTTCTGGTGATAATTAGCAATGGCTTGTTCTATGTTAATTTCACGCAAGATACGATACAAAATAGTTTTTTCCTCAAGGCCATTGGAAGGCACTCGCACTGGAGCGTTTATAAAACCTTTTTGTTGGAATATTTTTTTTAAAACCAGTACTTTCACTACAGAGGCAGATTTTACCTTTCCTTTTATAAATTTAACATGAATAGTATATTTGGATGAATTAAGATCTTTTTCTCTTTCAAATGGGATTTTCCAGATTGTTTCTATTGGAATTTCTTCTGTTTTTAAATATCCTTTTTCATTGTTTTCTGACTCTATGGGATAGTCGGATAGGGCTAACATGGCCGCTCGCCATATCTTTTGATAATCGGCATAGAACACCTTCGAAACAGGATGCTTAATTTGAATAGGCTCCAGAGTCGCACAACTAGAACATATAAAAAAGGCTAATAATAAAAAAAGAGACTCCCCTATTTTTATATTGATTCTATTTGGATCCCTTTTTTTACAAGGATAGGATGTTCGGTTTCTTCTAAAGAGCTTACTTTCCATAGTTCGTAAAAACATGCTTTTTGCCCCTGTAAACAAGAGAGGGGGAGATACACCCTCTGAGTTTAATTGTACTCATCTTGGGTTATTTTTCTATATGTTTTTTATTATAGAGTCTAAAATTTTCAATGGAAAAATAGGAAAATGTAAGTATAATCTGGAAACAGGCGGGGTAGCTCAGGTGGTTAGAGCAGCGGAATCATAATCCGCGTGTCGGGGGTTCAAGTCCCTCTCCC
>JAPPLY010000021.1:29749-54262 GCA_028819305.1 Bdellovibrionales bacterium | reverse complement strand
GTTTGTTTGTGATAAAAGCGACGGGGAACAGCGCTTATCTTATCAATAAGGAGGGTTTTAAGCCCAAAGTTTTTTCTTAACAAGTGGTAAATTATGATAGGGACTTTAAATGCTGTTAATGTAAATGTACAAAGTCTTTCTAGTTCAAGTAAGGTGGGAAAAGGTCGTACTTTAGTAGGTTGTGGTGGCACATCAAAAATACAAGTGAGCACTACAACGGCTTTTGGATATGAATCGGATATAAACACGGTAACCGGTACGACTCAGGATGATGGGTCTTTTAATACTTTTATGGGTTATCAGTCGGGTTACAGCAATACAACAGGAATCAGGAATGGTTTTTTTGGTTTTCAGTCCGGCTATTCCAATACAACCGGGGAAAAAAACATTTTTATAGGGGATAGTGCGGGTTATTCTAACACTCAAGCTGATGGTAATATCTTTATAGGTAATAGAGCGGGTTATCATAGTACGACTGGCAGCTACAATATCTTTATTGGCCCTGGTACGGGTGTTTCTAGTGTATCTAGTTATGGCAATCTTTTTCTAGGCAATGCAGCCGGTTGGAGAAATACCACAGGAAGTGAGAATATTTTCATAGGAAGAAGATCTGGAAATTATAGTCAAACAGCTAATCAAAATGTTTATATTGGTGTGGCTGCAGGTTGGTTTAATAAAGGAGGTACTTTTGGATTAGGTGATAATACTTTAGTGGGACACAAGGCAGGGGTGTTTTTGGGAAAAGGAATGGTCAATGTGTTCTTAGGAAGAGAAGCAGGGGCATGCTTTCCTACCACTCCATTTACATATCCTTGGAATATAGGTGGTGTTATCAACCCAGACGGTGAAGCAGAAAGACTAGCTTGGTCTGTGAACTGCACAGGAGATGAAAATACATTCGTTGGAGCATACGCTGGTGTACGTAACACTTCAGGTGGGCGGAATGTATTCATAGGAAAAGAGGCTGGAAAAAACAATACTACGGGTAGTCAGAACGTAGTTATAGGAGGATTCAATAATGGGGGTGGCACTACAGGTAGGTACAATACCTTTATAGGGAGTCAGACTGGTACTTACAGTACTATTGGTAACAGCAATACCTTTATTGGAAACAAAGCCGGGAAAATAAACACTACAGGTAGCAACAACATATATATAGGGGATGATGTGGGGCCAGCAATACATGGTGCCCCAATCGTGGCGGGAATAAGGAGAGTAGGAACTCATCAGTTGAATATCGGAAACTTAATTTTAGGAAAACTAAATACGAGTGCTATCTCCAGTCCTTCTATTCCTTCTACTCCCGGGGTGGTCATCCACGGAACTTTAGATGTGGCAAAAAAACTAAAAGTGCATACAGGGGGACTTGAGGTGGCAGGGGGTATTAATCTTGCTTCGGGGGTGTTTAGCTGTGGTGGTTCTACTTGTCCGTCCATGCCTGGTCATAATCATAATGGTCACCATGCCCTCGATGTTCATACTCATCCTTCCCACGCTCATCCTTACGCTCCAGCGGGCCACACTCATGGTACTCCCTCCTCCCGTGTGTATAAGAAAAACATTAAAAAATTTAAAAACTTTGAAAGAGCTTATGGAGATATAAAAAAAAAACCCTTTATTTACTTATGAGTACAAAGAAGATCATCCCAATAAGAGTCGTATGGGTTTTATTTCCGAGGAGCTGCCTAATTATCTTCAGATTAAAGATAAAGGCAGTCCTTCTATGCCGGATATGCCTTCTATTTACGGGACCTTTTGGGCTGCTATAAAATTCTTAATTATCCAGTTTGAAGCTTTTAAAGAAAACACTTTATCAGCCCTGAAGAACATAAAAGATAAAATAAAATCTATTATAAAAGAAATAGGAGATATAAAAGAAAAATTGGCAAAAGTAAATGAAGTTTTACAAGAGACTCGTTCAAACCAAATAAAGGGTATGAAAGGGAAAGAGGAATTAAAGGAGATGATAGTACAAAAGATACAGAATGTGGATTTAAAGGTTCAATCTCAAAAAAAGATATCGGAGAAGAACGTCACGCAGTTATCTCATATCGGCGAGAAAATGGTGAAGGCATCTCAAAAAAATCAAGAGGAGATAAGTAAATTAAATGCCCTCGTTCGTTTGCAACAGAAAATGCTTACATCGCAGGAGAAAGCCCTTACATCGCAAAAAAGAGAAGTCACACAGTTAAAAATAAAATTGAAGAACATAGAAGAGATACTGCAAAAAAATCAAAAATAAAGAGGTGGACTAGCTCACGCTGAACTATTAAAATCTTTAGATAAAAAGACACCCCTGGCGAACAATTTTATTATTTAAAAATAACTAAAAATGCACTCATCTGATTTTATAGAAAAAAAACTACTCAGATATTTTGAAAATATAGTAGAAAAACAAAGTCTTCGCCTAGGTTGTAAGTTACACTGCCACCTTATAGGTTTTATACCCCTCCGGTTTGCATTTTCTGATCTTCTTTTTTCTTCTCCCAAGAAAAAAGAGTCTCTAAAGCCCTCCCTTTTTTCTATACCAATTTGGTATAATAAACAAAACTCAACCTTCCAGGGTAGAAAATATCTTCGTGAACAACTTGTCCAAACAATAGAACAAAAGTACAAAAAAAAACTTTCTTTAGAACAAAAAAAAAAATTACTGACACCTGGCATACCTCCCCAATTGCCCTATGCTTCCATATCTGTTTCTCATTGTGCTTTCCTAGGTGGTTTTGTTATTTCCTCATTAGATTTTTGTAATGATTCCTCTTCGGTTCAAAAATCTACTTCCATTAAACAACAAAGCTCTATTGGTTTCGATTTAGAAGAGTTAGGACGGGCTAAAGAAAAAACAGTTCTTCGTATTTCTAAGAAAAAAGAATTAAATAAGGCTCCTTCACCTTCCGCTTTATGGTCGGCAAAAGAAGCTGCTTACAAAAGCATAAGTTCATTTCAGAGCGATACCCATATAAAAGACATATCTATTTTTGACTGGCTATGCGTTTCATCTATAGAACACACACAAGTAGCAAAGCCAAACATAAGTAAAGAACCAGAGAGGGAAGAAGTTGAGGGAAAAGAGTCCCCCAACATATATGATTACAAGTTCACAATAAAAGAAAAAAATATAAAGGGAGAGGGGTTTATTTGTTGCCTAAAAAATGTAGTGGTCGGACTTGCTTTTTCATGTAAAGACTATTTGGCTTGATTTCAACCATAGTGCGAGATTTACCATCTCGATATTTCGAGTTTTATCTTGGTGGTCTATTTTAATACCTAAAGTTAATAATGAAGCTAATTTTTAGGCTCTTAGTGGCTTTAGGTGTCCTGATAAATGAATTATTGGTTCAAAGATAACTTAAGTCATTTATTTTCGACTTAAGTTATCTGAACCGAACCTTATAAAAATAAAATCTGATAAAGTAAAAAATTATTGTGATGCGGGGCGATAACTCTTTATATGAATATGCTGAGAGGCACCAAAGGAGCCTTCTATCTGCATATCGTCTGCTTGTATGCCTGTTGTTATAGAATAAGCACCACCCACTTCTCCTGGAGCATCTTCTGGGCTATCATGGTTGTAAAACCTACCATTCCATTCTCCATTTTTGTTATTATGGTCAAAGCTAGTTTGCCCACTAAATTGACCATTCGAGCTAAATTCAGCTGTTCCTAAATAAATTCTAGTCGGTAAAACAGAATCACTTGGGTTATTGTAGTTGATAGAATGTGTAAGATTAATAATCTGACCGGATATGGTGTCTGTTTCAAAGTTAGCTAATAAATTTATATTTCCCTTAAATCCGTTAGTTCCATGTTCTCCAGGTGTATTATACTTCCACACACCGGCAGTGCTACCTGTATAAATGGCAGCTCCTCTCACATTGCTCACATCTTGTGCAGGATTATCACCATGAAAAAACGCTAGAATAGGTCTTTCATTGAAATTATCGTTTTCTCTTCCAACAGGCACAAAAGAATGTGCCCACCAGCCATAAGATAAGTAATTTGTATCTTCATTACCCAGTTTATATAAGGCCCACTTAGTTCTCCCCGTGTTAGTGTTATAAAATCCGTCTATTTGCGATCCAAGAGACCCAATACCAGGAATAGGGCTGGCGTCAATAGAACCTATCTTATCTCCTGTTTCTGTATCATAAATATCGTATTCATAAGCACTGTTGGAGCGAACTTCCGCGGTCAATGCCTTTTCTCCGTAGCTCTCTAATGCATAGTTCTCCAATGCACCAATGAGCTGATCCCACTCAGGAGGTTCATTACCTTGTAACGAAATCACTTGCTTTAATGCTGAGATGGAATTAACCACATCATCTCTGCTTTGACCAGAAAGCATCATTAATACACCCCTCCAAACTTCCGCTTCTACTCCTTTGGCAGAAGCCATCCTATTTTTCATTACTTCAATTAAATCTGGATCAAAATCATATTCGTCGTATTCTATTAACTGTAAAGCCTGGACTGTATACAATGCATTAAAAATCCGACTCCAAATTTTTTTCTTTTTGGCAAATTGCATATTCTGAGCGGCAATAGCCATAGCTTGTAGTACATTATCCCCATATAATGCATCTAATATGGCACTCCACATTTCTACCTTTTTTTCATTGCCTCGTTTAGTAGAGGCAGCCACCCTACCTTGAACCTGTTTAATTAATTTTGGATCATAAGAATTAATATCGTAACGATCTTTTCTTTCCTCTTGTTCAGCAAATGTATGTGGAACACAAAAACTCATTACTAAAATTAACAATACTACTTTACCTTTACCCATTATAACACTCCTTTGTCTAAATAAATTCTATCAATTTATAACGCATTTTAAAAAATTTTGCAAGCCTTATTTAATTGTCTAATAGCTAAATAAGTGTATATATATTAGACACTTATTAGACACTTATTAGACACTTATTAGACACTTATTCTTATGAAAAGGGGCATGGTGGCCCAGTTAAGTGTTCCTTATCTTAATTACTTTACTCCTATTACAATACTTACATCTTGTCATCCTTGAAGCTATCGGCCTAAAAATTTTAATACTTTAATGTTTTATTGACACATTTTTCTTTTTTATTTTAAATACTTACAAGTTATAAAATGAAAACTAAGCACAGTTAAATGGGCTACCATAAAAAAAAGGGGATTTGAGAAAAAGCTTATAAGGAGGTAACAGATGAAGTTTATCTACTACTTTTTATGTATTTTTTTTGTTCTACCCCTATACGCACAAGAAGATATTACAGGAAAGTGGGCTTATAGTGGTAGTGGTTGCAGAGATGTCTCCTTTAATCCCGATAGTCATAGATCAGCGTCCTCAGAATTTTCTCAATCCATAGAGTCAGCCATATTTACTTTTAATGACGATAATGAAGTTAGCGCGACAACCACTTTAAAAAGTGAAGAGAGTGACACAGTTAGTAGTGATTACACTTTTGATGGTTCTGTATTAGTTATAAAGGACTGGGATGAGGCAAAAATAAAATTAGTAAATAATAGACTCATCATCCACACAGGGGATAATGATGATGATAGCGAGTGTAAAACGGGAGAAGTGTTTGTTTATGTTATAGCTAGAATTAATTAATTTAGGCTTGTTTATATTAAAGGTGTTATAATGAGTATTGTTTGCTCCCCGCTTCCGTGGGGACAAGACTGTGTGGTTTCTGTAAGCTTCTTCTAGGGAGTGAACGAAGTGCGGAGGGGGCAATATGTTCCCGTGAAAATGGGGACTATATAACCGAATTGGTGTGATTACGAATGGGATTTCAAAGGCAATATGTTCCCGTGAAAATGGGGATTATACACTGGGTTGATATTATGGTTACAGTAACTTAATAAAGTTAGCGTCACAAGAGGTAAATTTCAATGCTGCGTCTTTTAGTTTTTATATTAACTACTATAATAATTAACTGCACTTCTCCAAATAATCCATCTACATCATCAAACAATGAACGACTTAGGACACCATCAAGTGATGCTCGACTTAAAACATCGTCAAATAATAATCGATCTACTTCATCCAACATAGATACATTAAAAAACTCCGTATTAGAGTCAGCATGCAATGAAAGCCATAAAAATAGTTTAAAGAGGACTATAGCTCATCAAGAAAAAGCTTTGACTGAAAAGGAGCTGAAGAAAAGCTTAGAAAATATGAAGGAAGATATAAGTTGCGGTTAGGATTTTTCTTAACTTACTTTTTTTTCTTCAATTGTTTTATAAAAAAGTCAAACAGGTTGACGGCATCGTGTGGTCCAGGATGGCTTTCCGGGTGAAACTGAATCCCCATACATTTATCTTTTTTGGAGAAAAAACCTTCTATTGTGCCATCATTTAAGTTTGTATGGGTGATTTGCGCATCAGGAGGTAAGCTGTCTTTTTCAACTGCATAACCATGATTTTGGCTGGTGACATAGATTGTTTTTAATAGCTCATCTTTGACAGGATGGTTGCTCCCTCGATGTCCGAATTTTAAGCGATATGTCTTAGCACCTAAAGCTAAAGACAAAATCTGATGTCCCATACAGATACCGAAAATAAAGAGTTTTCCCAAAACATCTTTTATTGTTCCTACAGCTTGCTTCACCTCTGCTGGATCACCAGGGCCGTTAGAGAGCAAAAGACCATTAGGTTTCCACTTTAAAATTTCCTCAGCTGGAGTGCGAGGGGGAAACACACAAACAGAGCTGCATCTTTTTAATAATTCCCGAATAATATTTTGCTTACATCCAAAATCCATTACCGCTACCCTAGGCCCTTTTTTTTGATGGCCATTGATCTCTTTAGGGGCCCTTTCCGCTACCATAAAGGGCCAGTCCTTTTCCATATTTTGAGCGGCTACAATAAAATGAGAAGCCCTTTGCCGGGCTTTTTGCCACTCAGGTTCTTTTACAACCGCCCCCCACAAAGTTCCCTTTTCTCTTAAGTACAAAACCAAAGATCGTGTATCTACTTCTGACAAAATAGGAATACCATAAGAAATGAGCTTGCTTTTCCAAGCCGCATCTCGTTGGGAGTTTTGCATTTCCATGCACACAAAAGCTTGAACATGTACACGGGAGGATTCCCAAGAAAAATCACTATCTCCGTAGTTGCCCTGCATCGGAGTGGTCATCACTAAAATTTGATTGAAATAGGAAGGGTCAGTGGCCATTTCTTCATAACCACTATGAGAAGTGTTAAACACGACTTCTCCTGCACGTTCTATGCCCCCCAAGAAGCGTCCATTAAACATTTGACCTGTTTCAAGAACCAGCCAGCCGGCCTCGGGTTGACTCATAATGATTTTATCTCCAAATTAAGCATTAGAGATATAATAGCCGAACGAACATGAGTTCCGTTTTCTACTTGAGTAATAATATGGCAGCGGGGATCATTTAAAGCCTGATTGGCTATTTCCACACCTCTCACAGCGGGACCTGGATGCAATAAAATTCCATCCGAACGAAACATTTGCATATTCTCCTGGTCAATACGGTAATGATCTCTGTATTCAGCCATGGAAAAACCAATATTACGCAAAGAATGTCTTTCCCTTTGCACTCTTAAGCACATTATCACATCTGCCCATTTAATACCTTCTTCCAAGGAAGAAAACCGAATCACATCCTTCCAGGCTTGTTTATCCGCAGGACTAAGTGCTTCGGGGGCACATACCCCCAACTGGGCCCCTAATCGAATGAGTAATCTTAAGTTAGAATTAGCGACACGGGAATGCAACACATCCCCCACAATCAAGACCTTTTCTCCTTCCACTTTTCCTCTTTTTTCCTGGATAGTGAAAGCATCTACAAGAGCCTGAGTGGGGTGTTCTTTTGTACCCATCCCCGCACTGATAACAGGTATAGAACTAGAGTGTAAAAAAACCTCTATCGCCTTAAGTTCTCCACAGCGACACACAATCATATTGGGCTTAAGAGCCATCAAACATTGAAAGGTGTCTTCCAATGTTTCCCCTTTAGCCATACTGGAAAAGTGCAAATTCCATAAGGATGTTGTTGCGATTCCTAATTTTCCACAAGCGACTTCAAAACTGGCTCGTGTGCGTGTGCTAGGTTCAGCAAACAAAAGTTGTACTACCATACCTTTTGTTTGTTCAGGATTAATACAATGAATAAGGCTGCCGGTTTTATAAAACTCTTTTTTAAAAAGAGCGGCTGTCTTAAGAAGATAATCCAGATTTGCCGAGCTGAGATCGTCAATATATAAAAGAGATGAAGCAGAAGATGATTTAGTTACTTGATTCATAGAATATTACTTCCTCTTTTATGGGGGCCTTTAAAAAAACACCCAAGCTCTCTCTTATTTTTCCACTTAAGAATAGGGGTTCCCTAGTAATAAACTTATCTTAGAGAGGATTAAATATATCCGGTCATAGATCATATAATTTTTTTGAATATACGCCCACCTCGTAGTTTATCAGGATGACATAAAATAGGCAAATTTAAAAATGTATCTTCACAACTCAACCAAATAAGCACCGCTTTTCCCACAATGTTACGGATGGGCAAAGGCCCCCAAAACCGAGAATCACTGGAATTATCTCTATTATCGCCCATAACAAAGACATAACCTTGTGGAACCTCGTAGTCTGTTTCTAGTTGGAAGGACAAATCACCCTCTTCCAGAATGATTTGGTAATTATATCCATTTTTACCGGTTTCGGAATAAAAAAGATAATCGGAAAAGGGAGCCCCTAAATCCCCCTCGGTTATAGAGTAAAATTTTTCTCCCTCTCCTTGACCTTTCAAGGCTTCCCTCTGAACAGGTTCTCCATTGATCCATATTTTTTTTTCGTCATCAATATATATTTTATCTCCAGGTAAACCAATCACCCTTTTGATCATAAATTTCATCTTTTTATCGGCCTTTATTGGCCGAAAAACAACCACATCTCCTCTTTGAGGCTGGGCCCAAGTCCAAATTTGCTTTTTAGAAAAAGGAATACGCACTCCGTAGATAAATTTATTCACAATAATATGATCGTATATCAATAAAGAAGGAATCATACTTCCGGAAGGAATTACATAAGGCTCAAACAAAGCCCATCGAAATGTCAGAATAGCGAGAGCAATGATGATAATAGATCTATCAACCAGAAAAATTTTTTTTAATTTATTCATTTTTCTTCCCCATCCTCCTATAATAAAAAATCTAATGGTAAATGGAAAAAAATGTTCTATCCCACCGCATATATCTGGGATCACAAAGAACAGAAAGCTTTGTCAAGGTTTTTTCACAACTAAACCAAATACGGCTCACTCTTCCTAAAATATCTAATTCAAATACGAGGTTTTCATCTTTGCCCCCGGTGAGAGCTTCTGCATTACTCACACTCAAATCTTTAGATAAGGGGCCTTCAATAACATTAATTTGACCGATAGAAACATTTCCAGCCAATCCCGCTTTTCTAGCCCTCACCTCCACATCCACGAAGAGACCTTTTAACTGAACCTCTTTTTGAGTTTCAAAATATTCCGGCAGCTTCTCATCACTGGTTCTTACTAAAGTGCCTTTGGGAATGAATAGAGCGGACCGGGTATGGGAGCGAGAAAAAGTGACTTGGCCTTTGGCCTTTTGAATGCGCGCGGGCCAAGTGCGACTGTCTTGAGAATAATCCCGATGATCTCCCATGACAAAATAATATTTAGGAGGAATGCGGTAGGGGCCAAAAATCAAGTAACCTTTTGTTTCTTTTTTTAACAAAATACTATAGGGGCGGTGAGAAAGAATTTCTTCCCAATGAATATAATGGTTTTTATCTTCTGTCATTCCTTCCTCTGAAAAATCTTCGTCTCTGATCCAGGAAAAATCTTTCTTTCTTTCAAATGGAATTTGTTTTGCAATTTGTTGCTCATTTACATATAAATTACCGTTTTCAAAAAAAATACGATCACCGGGTAAGCCGATCACTCTTCGGATAGATAGAGAATGGGTATCAAAAGGGGCACGAAAAACAATCACATCCCCTCTTTTAGGTTGAGACCACTTTGAAAGATAATAATCTAAAAACGGCACCCGCAAACCATAAGATAGTTTATTAACGATCACATGATCATTTACAAACAAAGTGGGCATCATACCCTGAAGAGGCATAATATAAACTTCTAACACACTCCATCTTAAGATAAGGGCTAAAAGAATGACCCAAATGCTAATGAGCATGCTATTCAAAAAAGTTTTTGTTTTCTTAGTCATCTACCTTTAACACAGCCATAAAAGCAGACTGAGGAATCTCTACCTTGCCAATGGCTTTCATCCTCTTTTTTCCTTTTTTTTGTTTTTCTAATAATTTTCTCTTACGTGTGACATCTCCTCCATATAACTTAGCTGTTACATCTTTTCTTAAAGCACTGAGTGTTTCTCTGGCGATAATTTTGGAACCGATTCCCGCCTGAATAGCTATTTGATATTGTTGTCTGGGAATGAGTTTTCTGAGTTTTTTAACTAGAGCACGGCCTTTTTGTTGCGCTCTTGAGCGATGTAAGATAACAGATAGAGCATCCACTTTCTGTCCGTTTAATAAAATATCCAGCTTCACCAATTGGGAAGAAGCAAAGTCCATCCATTCATATTCCATGGAAGCATAACCACGAGAGATGGACTTTAAGCGATCATGAAAATCTATTACAATTTCACTCATCGGCAGACGGTATTCCACAATCATTCTGTTCCCGGAACTGTATTCCATTTGAATTTGTTCTCCTCTTTTATCTTCGCACAACTTTAAAATACCGCCTACATATTCACTGGGAGTATGAATAGATATACGGACAAAGGGTTCTTCAATACGATCTATCTTTGAAGGATCAGGCAAAGCGGAAGGGTTATCCAATGTTTGCACTTGTCCGTCTGTAGTGAATACTTTGTAAATAACGGAAGGAGCTGTAACAATGAGCTGTAAATGAAACTCTCTTTCCAACCTTTCTTGAATAATCTCCAGATGTAATAATCCTAAGAACCCGCAACGGAAGCCAAAACCCATGGCGGGAGAGTTTTCTGTTTCAAAAACCAAGGAGGAGTCATTTAAAGCTAACTTTTCCAGGGCTGTTTTAAGTTGAGAGAAATCATGGGCATCGGAAGGAAACAAACTGGAAAACACCATGGGCTTAAGTTTTTTGAAACCCGTCAAAGGAGTTTTCGCTGGATTTTCAGTAAGAGTGAGTGTATCTCCTACAATCACATCTCTAATGCCCTTAATACCTGTAATGATAAATCCCACTTCACCGGTTTTTAGTTCTTTCAAATTAACAGGAAAAGGAGTGAAGGCACCTATTTTTAAGATAGGACTTTTTTTTCCCGCTTGCATGAAGAGCACTTCATCCCCTACTTTTATATTGCCTTCTACAACACGACATAAAGTGACGACCCCTTGATAGCTGTCAAACCAGGAATCAAAAACTAAAGCTTTTAAATTTTGATTATTATTTCCTTTAGGTGGGGGAATGGCAGAAACAATTCTTTCCAAAATATCCTGAATACCGATCTTATCTTTAGCACTGGCATGGATAATTTCTTCTTCTTTAACACCGACTAGCTTTTTTAATTGAGTAGAAACCTCCTCCTGTCGGGCCGAGGGGAGATCTATTTTATTTAAAACTGGAATAATAACCAAATTCTTGGTAATAGCTAAAGAAGCATGAGCCATTGTCTGTGCTTCTACTCCTTGTGTTGCATCCACCACCAGCAATACCCCCTCACATGCAGATAAGGAACGGGACACTTCATAAGAAAAATCCACATGCCCGGGGGTGTCTATCAGGTTGAGCTGATATAGTAAATTGTTTTTTCCTTTATAAGAAAGACGCACTGTTTGTGCCTTAATAGTGATACCTCTTTCTCTCTCCAGATCCATTTGATCCAGGAATTGCTCCTTCTTTTGTCTTTCATCTACGGCTTTGGTAAATTCCAAAAAACCATCCGCCAAGGTGGATTTACCATGATCAATGTGAGCGATAATGGAAAAATTACGTATTCGGCTTTGATCCTGAGTCATTTTTTATTGTGATCCCGTTTTGTATTATTTTTATCCAGTGTAAAAGAAAGCTGACCGGGTAAATAACGGGCATGTTTTTTTAATATCAAATCCACTCCTTGACGGATATATTCCGCAATAGGAACTTTAGATCTCTGGCTCAACTCTTTGAGTAGGGTTTGCTGTTCTTCCGTGAGATAAATCGTAGTTGTTATTTTTCTTTTCGTTTTCATATTTTATTATACAGGTTGTGCTTGCTCCCTGCTTCCGTGGGGTTTTCCTTACGTTAAATTCAATAACTTTCTTCCTGGATTATAGAGAAAACTCAGCTTGTAGGGACTCTACTTTATTCAGGTTCTCCCATGTAAAACCAGATTCGTTTTTTCCAAAGTGTCCATAAGCAGCTGTGCGAGAATATACCGGTTTTAATAAATCAAACTCTTTTATAACCATAGCTGGTCTCAAGTCCCACAGTTGTTCTACCACTTTTGTTAATTTGTCCTCCGGCACTTTTGAAGTACCATAAGTTTGAATAAGTAAACTCACAGGATCAGCCACTCCAATAGCATAAGCAATTTGTATTAAACATCTTCGAGCTAGTCCGGCAGCTACGATGTTTTTAGCAATATGTCGAGCGACATAAGCCCCAGAGCGGTCCACCTTTGAAGGATCTTTACCGGAAAAAGCTCCCCCTCCGTGAGCGCCATGTCCTCCATAAGTATCTACAATAATTTTTCTTCCCGTTAAACCACAATCTCCCGAAGGGCCACCTATCACAAAGCGACCAGTGGGATTAATATAGAAATTATGGTGTTTTTTTAAAAATTTTTTCGGTATTACTTTTTTAATTAATTCTTCTATAATAAATTCCCTCAAATCTTCTATTTTAACAGAAGGGGCATGTTGGGTAGAGATCACTACAGAGGGAATGTGTGTCACCTCACCTTCTCTATATTCCACTGTTACTTGACTTTTGCTATCCGGCCATATATATCTTTCCCCGGTTTTTCTTTGCTCACAGAGAGTTTTCATTAGCTTATGAGCAAGAGAAATACTGAGAGGCATATATTCCTCCGTTTCATCTACGGCATAGCCGAATACCAATCCTTGATCCCCTGCCCCTTGAGAGTCTCCTTTACCCAGGCCGAGAGCAATATCCTGGCTTTGGGAGTCAATAGCCGTTAAAACGGAACAAGACTTATAATCAAAGCCTTTATCTCCATGATCGTATCCGATTTGTCGAATCACTTCCCGGACTTCTTTTTGAATATCCACATATCCACCTGTAGTCACTTCTCCACCTACAACAACTAAACCTCTTGTTAGCATAATTTCGCAAGCTACACGACTATAAGGATCTTGTTTTAAAAAAGCGTCCAGGAGGGCGTCACTAATTTGATCCGCCATTTTATCAGGATGGCCTTCTGAAACAGATTCACTTGTAAAAAAACCACTTTTCATAATAAAGGTTGAGTATCAAGATGAAAAAAAACAGTCAATCTTTTTTATGTGTTTAGGCAATCTCGAAAAAGCTCTAATAATTTGATTTAATTTATAGTTTTATTATTTAAAAGGAATAATCTTGACCAAATTTTGAATAAGGAAGCTTTTTCGAGGGCCAACTATTTACCATCAGTATATCTTATTTAAAAAAAGTATCTAAAGAAAAGGAATGAGATAAGGTTTTTCTGGATTTGAGTTGTCCGCGTTTTAAAATAGGCCAAAACCAGGCTAATTTCGGATCCATTTCAATTAAACCCCTTACTTTAAAGGCCGCGTGAGAGGGGACCATGCCTTTTGTTGCATCAAAGACCGATGGTGAAATTAAAATACAGTGATTTATCTGATACTTTTTTGTTATATTTTGA
Source organism: Bdellovibrionales bacterium (assembly GCA_028819305.1). Taxonomy (GTDB): domain Bacteria; phylum Bdellovibrionota; class Bdellovibrionia; order Bdellovibrionales; family UBA1609; genus JANQSP01. Next base: position 40,411 of record JAPPLY010000021.1, on the reverse strand, counting down.
ATAGCTTCGCTATTTGCGTCTTCGGAAAAATGCAGCAGAGAAAACCGAACAGGAGTGCCTTTTTTCTTTTGATATACTCTCAGTGGTCTTTGTTCCATTTCCTGTCCACAAAAAATTTTTATTACACTCTTTTCAAATGTTCTTATCTTTGCAGATACTAGCAAAGCATAAGAATTACCCATTAAAAAACCGGGCGATCCCTTTAATCTAACCAGGCGATTGTAAAGCCCTAAACTGATTAAGAAAGACATCAGTCGAAAATGCACAGGAGAATCAAATACCTCTCCTTTATTCATTATACCAAACATCCACGCCGGAGGCTTTATCTTATATCTTTTTAAGATTTCTCTAGCTTTAATTATACGAACCATCACATCAGGAATGCGAGAACAATGCAGAAATAGGTTATTTGATTGCAAAGAAAAATCGCTAAACAAGGCCGCCGCTGTTTTATTAGATAGTGATATTTTTTTATTTTTCCTAACCCGCTTGCCCATAATTTTGTGTACTTTCTGTCTAAATTATTTTTATTATTATCAATACTCATCTGTATTTCTGATAACTAGTTTATTAAAAATAAAACTCACATTCGTCTCAAATGCAAACAAAAAAACCTTTATCTTAAAAATAAGATGGTGTTCAACATATTTTTTTCACATATGAAAACATTTCACACTTTAAAGTGGAATTACACTTTGTAAATATAACACACTCTATGATTTTCTCCTGAAGAGAGAGGATATATATGATTCATTTTGCGTACATCAATCAAGGAAAGTTTCCATTATTTGTAAATATTACATAAACCATTTATAATTGTAAAATATTCACTACTCCATGAAATAAGCTACTCTCTTTATTAAAAGAAATAAAAGTTGGATAAAAAATTCTTCAATAATAAGATTTAGTTTTAATTTTATGGACAATAAACTCTTCCAGCACTTTTGGATTTTTAGGATCTATTGAAAAAACGGATTGTTGTTCACAACGTTTTTTCTCTTTAATAAGCCATTTTAAAATTTGAGCTAATTTTTTATTTTTCTTATCCTGGAAAAACGGGTCATTTTTTAAAACATCCCTGGCTTTTTTAATAGAACGCATTTCACTAGCATCCTTGATGGAAACTTCGTAACAGTGTAGGTCGTGTTTTTCCACATCTTCCGGTAACAGTCCTAAAAAACGCACTTCCGGCGCGCTAAAATCCGCATTACGAATAAGACTAGCGGCGGAACCTGCTTTCAATGTACGATAGATATTTTGAAGAGTATAAGCATCTAAGTCTCCATAAAAGAAAATAGGCACCTTCAACTGATTTTGAATTGTTTGACACCAGCCCCGAACCGCATTACTAGGAACCCCTTGAGCACCCATAATAATACAATTATGCCTTTTAGTCATTCCGTTAGCCACTAGGGTATTAGCTGTACCTTCTGATTCTACTACCAGACAAAAATCAATTCGACCTTTCTTTTTCAGTTGAAATTGTTGGGGTTTGTTCTTGGGCTGGAAAGGGGTGGTTCCCAAGGTACTCAGATCCACCACGGCTTTTGTATTATCTGGCAAAGTTTCTGTGACAATCAAATTTTTTGAGTAGGTTTGCCCTCCCCGGTCATTGGCAAAACAGTTCATTTCCTCCCGATACACTTCTAACATATCAGTTATAAAATCAATTGTTGAATCACTTTCATTTTGGCTGTCAAAATCTAAAGGTTTATAAAGAGTATCTGATTTAATTAATCCCTTACAAATGTAATAAAGCTCTCTTTTAGTATTAATGAGCCCTCCTTTTAGATTATTAAGTAAAATTTCCAATAAAAATATGGCCCTGGATATTTTCTGAACAGAGGAAACATTTAATTCCGAATGCACTTTCTTGCCTTTAGGAACCAAATAACCTTTTTTCGCGTCATACTCACTGTTATCCAATGAGCATTTAACAGCAGAGAGGACGGGACGTCTGGCTTTTTCCAGATCTTTCAACATAGTTTCACAGACCTGGGTAGCCATTTTGGGGATGTTTTTATCTAATTTTCTGATTTTAATCATTCTTTGTCTTTTAGCTGCCATTTTTTCCTACTCTCTTTTTTCTATATGTTTGTGTTTTTTCTATGCGCTTTTGGTGCTTGGAAAAAGAAGCCACTTTCTCTTTTTTCACAGTTGTGGTTTTTTCTAAGTTCGTGGTAATCAAAGCTTTTGAGTGTAAATCTCTTAGTCTGGTTTCGGCTGTCTTTAAAGCTTCTTGTGCTTCCTTTGTGTCCTGACCCAAAAGGGTCATAATACCTTTTTTTGCTTTTTCCATTCTTTTATCACTAGCTTTTGTAATATCCCCTAATTTTTTAACTAAAATGGGAACGAATTGTCTTATATATTGCGTTTTTCTTTCTAAATCATCTGCTTTCTTCTCTCTTTTGATATGACGGGCCAGTTTTTGTCCGGTCTGCATTAAAGTCCTTCTAATTTCCTCTACCAATTCTTCGCTGGCATCAATGGTTTCTTTAGATGCATTTTTGAATTTAATAAAAGGAGAAGTAACAGAAACAGCAAACACATAAGGCCCTAAAGGAAGACTGTTTTTTTGTTGAGCCAGTCCGTAAGCTTTCCAGTTCACCGATTCCACGGCTTTGGTAATAGCACAAGCGGACTTGTCAAATTGGAGAGGCACACGATTTGCAAATCTCATCAATCGGATAATGGCATTTTCACTATCCAGTGCTTTTTCTAATAGTCGGGCAATAGCGGTCTCCACCACGACGGGCTTATGATCGCAAATCCGCGGTTTTCTAGTTATGACACTAAAAAAATCCACCTCACCGATTCTCTGAATAGAATGAGATAAAGCTTCTTCTCCCACTGTTAAAACAGAGCGTGTAGTGGGATTAGCCATTTTTGTTTTTTGAATAATCTGAAAAATTTTTTTGTACTCTACATCAGTAAAAGATTGTACCTTTTTCTTCAAAAGAACAGGAGGAAGACTATTTTTTACAAAATCATCCAAAGTTTTTTTACTGATTTTTGAAAAACCTTTTTTTAAAAAAACGGATAGAGCTACTTTATCAAATAAATGAGCATGGGATATAAACTCCCCTAACTTCATTGTATGGGGATGAGGTAAAGTGGCGGGAGGTATCACCGGTGGTTCCTTGCTTACTTTTTCTATATGTCTCCATTCCTTATCCGCCAGCTTGTAATGCAGAGTTAAATGAGGGTTCACAAGTGCCGTACCTTCTAAATAAGTAATCAGTCCCCCATCCCCTTTTAGCTGAATACGACCGACAATGCGAAACAAGGCACTCAAACCATGTGGTTTATTCCATTTTATGTTTTCTTTCTTTTTTATAATACCTCTATTTCTTTTAATATCCACATCTACAGTTACTTTAATAGCTTTTTTCATATCTTTTGTTTTGCTGATAACCTCCACTCCGGAGGCATTGGTTAATTGCGCCCAAGTTGTGGCAGCGGAAATACCAATCCCTTGTTGCCCTCGTGAGCAACGTCCTTTCCCGAATTTTGAGGAAGCCAGGTATTCACCAAACACTTTAGGTAAATCTTCCACTTTTAACCCAGGTCCATTATCTTCTACACTGATCTCCACTAATTCCGTATTTTTACCAGGAAGTTGTGCTGCCATGGACTCCGATTCCTCTTTTTCTTCTGTCGGGGATATTTTCTTTTTGGATGTTTTTGAGTCCGAGTGAATAGCGGACTTTGCTCTTTTAATCTCGACGGTAATCTCAGGAAGGATGTTCGCCTCTTCACAGGCATCCAGGGAGTTATCCATAGCCTCTTTTAAAGTCGTTAAAACAGCTTTAACAGGAGAGGAAAAACCCACCTGTTGAAGATTTTTTGCGAAATATTCCGCTGTGCTACTTGTGGTAATTTTAGATAGTTTTTTGATAGGGCAAACCTTTTTTATGAAGTGAAATTGCACTGATCCTGTTTGAATTTTTCCAATAGCTTATCGTCCCATGCGAGACTTGTCATTCCCGCGGAAGCGGGAATCTCATCCTGCTCGGAATTTCCAAACAGGATTAGTATATCAACTTCTGTTTTTTACAAGTTACTGTCTCTCTAAAGACGCCCTAAGAAAAAAACTATTTATTCAGACGAATCTCAACCAAAGTCTTGTATTTTTTTCATAATTACCCTTTTTGGTATAACTCTTTTGTTATGTTTTTTTCTAAGGCTTCATTGGTGCCGCCGCCGATTTCCATAAGTTTAGCATCCCGCCATAACCGTTCCACATTATATTCCCCTACATAGCCAAAGCCCCCCAGCACCTGAATAGCCCTGTCGGCCACTTTTTTTCCCATTTGTGCGCAAATCAATTTTGCCGCATCGGAAGGCAGCCTTTGTCCCGATTGGTTAAGGTTCATAGTTCTGGCAATGTTATAAACATAGGTTCTACAAGCCATGTATTCTGCATAGCTTTCGGCCAGATATTTTTGAATTTGCCCGAATTGCCTTAGACTTTGTCCGAAAGAGCGTCGTTCGCTAGCGTATTTATTCATTTCCTTCATACACCTTTTAGCGATACCCAGACTCATGGCGGCCAGACTCAGTCTTTCTATCTCCAGATTTTTCATCATATAAACAAGGGATTGTCCTTCTTCACCAATCAGGTTTTCTTTTGGGATTTTACAATTATTGAAAACAAGCTCAGCTGTGTTAGAAGATCGCATACCTGTTTTGTCTCTGATTTTTTGTCCCACCTCATAGCCTGTAAAACCTCTTTGTATAAGAAAGGTGGAGATTTCTTTCTTATTGGATTGGGCATAAAGGAGGACGCAGTCCGCTGGTGTATTATTTTCATCTTGCGTGCCGTTGGTGATCCACATTTTTTGGCCATTTAAAGTAAAATGTTCTTTTTCTTTTGTAAATCGGGACTGCATTCCAAAAACATCGGTGCCGGCTGAGGCTTCTGACATGGCCATAGCTCCTATCCATTCTCCAGAGCAGAGTTTAGGCAGCCAGCCGTTTTTTTGCTCTTCATTAGCATTTTGGAAAATATTGTGGGTACAGAGCATGGCATGGGCTAAATAAGCTAGGCAAAAACCCGGGTCAGAGCTGCTTAATTCTTCATGTGTGATTACGACAGATAGAGCATCCATTCCGGCCCCCCCCCATTTCGGCTCTACTGTTATACCTAAAAGTCCTAAAGCTCCCATTTTTTTGAATAATTTTAAGTTAAACCGCTCTTCCCGGTCATGTTGGAGGGCTTGTGGTTCCACCTCTTCTTTTATAAATGAGCTTAGGGTTTGCCGGAGCATTTGATGCTCTTCCGTAGGTTGAAATAGATCGTATTTTTCCCAATCTGATGCCATTGGACTATCCGTTTCTGTCAGAAATTTATATATACCGAATTGTTCAGGAATCCTTGTTCCTTATAATACAATCTGAAAAGATTAGCATATTTTGTCTAAAAAACCTATTAGGAGGGAAAGAACATTTTTCATTTTTAATGGTTACGCTCTTTTTTTACTGGAATAGAGATCAAATCAGCGTAGTATTATGTTTATTTTTTAGTAAATATTTTGTTGCTTATGGTATAATCAAATATGTTATAAGTTTTTATGTTAGAATAAGAAAAAATCGCTTTTTAGCAATAAAGGAAGTAACAGTAATGATTCAGGTATCTGATATAGCCGCCAGACAAATTCAGTTTTTGAAAGAGAGAGATCAATTAAGTGAGAGGGATTTTTTACGGGTCTCTGTTAAAGAAGGAGGCTGTTCCGGTTTTTCCTATAAATTGGATTTTGATAAAGAAAAAAAAGAAAGTGATAAAACTTTTGAATGTAATGGGGTGCAAATTGTTGTGGATTCTAAAAGCTTGCTTTACCTCATGGGTATGACTTTAAATTTCGATGGGGGATTAAATGGCAAAGGTTTTATTTTTTCCAACCCTAATGCTTCTAAAACCTGTGGATGCGGTTTTTCCTTTAATGTTTAAAAGACATTCTTTCTGGCCTTTCTTTTGAAATATAATTTTCCACTATAAAGTATGTAAGATTTACCCACTATATGGTTTTTTTTTGACCCAGAGTGTTTTATATGGGATGAAAGGTTATCTTTACAGAAAGGATTAAGCTGAAAACTATAAAATTTATGAAACATCTAATCGTAGAAATCGTATTATTACTAACATATACATCTGCCCAGGCCCAAAATGAAAGTGTACCTAGAGAGTACCAGTACCCTATTGTAGAAGATTTTTGTGTGGCTTTAGATCGTGATCGTCATGGAGAAAGAGACGTTATGCTTAAAATAATAGCTACAGAAACAGACAGGAGTTTATTGACTATGATGTCTCTAAAAAGCAGCTCTGATACACTGGTTGCATTTCAACCACTAGATTTTCATGGCCACCTTGCGTTAACAATAGCTTTTGAAAACGCAAATAAATGTAATAGAGGATTATTGCCATTAGAAGAACTCACAGAAAGAGAAAATAAATGTGAGAAAAATCTATTAGTAGATATAAAAAACCTTTTGTGTAATACAGAAGATTAAGATTGATTTTGAAACTAAAATTAATTAATCTAACCTTTAGAATCCTCATTGAGGAAAGGCTAAATGGCAATGCTAAGGGAATTTACAATTTTTTATCCTTGAGTTGATTTTTAGTAAAAGAGGGACATAATATTTAATTATGTCCTTGGTAAGACGTAAAAAAGTCAAAAATAAATATCATGAACTTTGTTTTTTTCTACAGTTCTCCTATAGGAAAACTGGAAATTCACTTAAAAAAAGATCAAATTTATTCTTTATCAAAAGCGGGTGTACGGAATAAGGTTCATTCCAAAAGCCCCCTTTACAGAGGACCTGCTCTCGTGGAAACAGGAATCAAGTCGGATGGGTATCGGTCTCCTTTTTTAATGAAGAAAAATCTAAAAACCTCTGGTTTGCTTTATCATCTGCTTTTCTTTTTAGATAATTACTTTTCCAAAGGGGAAATACAAACTAAATATTTTTCTTTGTTTTCCAGAGGCACTTTGTTTCAGAAAAAAGTATGGAAGCACTTAACAAAAATACCTTACGGACAAACTCGTTCTTATGCGGAAGTGGCCTGGGGCATTGGTTCTCCCGGAGCGGCACGGGCGGTGGGTTCGGCTTGCGCTAAAAACCCCTGGTTGATTTTGGTTCCCTGTCATCGGGTTGTAGCTCAAAAAGGTTTAGGTGGTTTTGCCTTGGGGTTATCAAAAAAACAATGGCTGTTGGATCATGAAAAAAGTTAATAGATATACCAGTCCAGTTTGCGCTTTCCGATCCTTTCTTTTTTCTTCAAGGGAACACAAGCCCCCAAGGGAACACAAATCCCCAAGGGAAGAGCATCTCTGTAGTGGGGTATTTTTTTATCTGTTTGGTAGAAACTCCTTTTAAAGGTTATTGATTAAGGAGGCTATTCGGGATTTTTTTCTGCTGGCTTTATTTTGATGTTGATGACCTTTTCGAACGGAGCGATCCATTTTGGCACTCCAGATTTTTAGCTGTTCCAAAGCCTGGTTTTTATCTTTTTTTTCAATAGCTTCCCGCAGTTTTTTTTCTAAAGTGCGTAAGTCATTAGTGGCACTTTTATTAACCTGTCTTCGTTTAGAAGTTTGTCGGATTCTTTTTTTTGCTGATTTATGATTAGCCACGGTTATATTCCTCCTGCTGTGGATAATGATAGTTATCATGATTTTTTCCTGTTAGCAAGAGCTTTGTATTAGAGGGGGAGGGTATTGTCGTATATTTTTCTCTGTTTTGATATTGATATATATCCTTTTGAAAGAATAAATAGTATGTCATGTAGAGCGAAATAAAGTTAGATTAACTTAATATATCTTTTTGAAAAAATAAATAGTATGTCATAAGTCAAAACAAGCCCTTTTTTTAACCCTTTTTTGTAAATTGATATTGGTATTATGGCTTCCTCCCTTTTAAGAAAAAAAAATGTACAGCAGTCGGTAGTACAATCAGCTGTGTTTATGTCGGCGGGCACTTTTGTATCTCGGGTGCTGGGCCTGGTCAGAGATATGGTCATAGGTTCTTTTTTTTCCAGAACGGAAACAGATGCTTTCTTTGTCGCTTTTAGAATTCCCAATTTTTTTCGTCGCTTTTTAGGAGAAGGAGCTTTATCCATCAGTTTTATTCCTGTGTTTGTTCAATGCCTTTCCGATTCCACACAGGAAAATCCTGAGAGAAGAGCCAGAAATTTTATGAACAGTGTTTATACCATTTTATTGGTGTGTGTTTCTATACTGACGGTTTTAGGTATTATTTTAATGGAGCCTTTGTTACAGGCTCTATTTTCCAGTGCTCCATTTGCAGCCATAGAGGGCAAACTGCAAATGGCTGTGGTGATGGCTCGTCTTTTATTTGTGTATTTATTTTTAGTCATTATCTATGCTTATTTTATGGGTGTGGCCAATGCTTTGGGACGATTTTTTCTTCCTGCTCTGGCTCCCGCTTTTTTAAATTTTTTTATGATAGTCTTTTCTTTTTTACCAAAGGGTTTGGTGTCCTTTCCTCCTTTGCTTCTATGTTGGGGTGTTTTGGCAGGGGGTATGATGCAGGTTATTTTAACAGCTATTGTGCTTTTTCGACTTGGCTTTTTGCCTCGTATTCGGTTCTCTTTTTTTACAGGTGACTTAAAACTCATGTGGAGCCGTTTTCTTCCTGGTATTTTTGGAGTGGGAGGATTGGCTCTTATAGGTCTTTTAAATCTTTATTTTTCTGGATGGTTGGAGGAAGGCACTCACACCTATATTTATTATGGAGATCGTTTGTTGGAGCTTCCCAGGTCTTTGATAGCCATCAGTTTGGGTACAGCTCTTTTACCTAATCTTTCTTACTTTGCTGTCGTGGGAGAGAGAGCGCGAATGTTGAAAACAGCGGCAGATCAAAGAGATATTTTGTTATTTCTGATTTTACCATGCGCTTTGGCTTTTTATTTTTTAGGGCTTCCTATTATAGAGGCTTTATTCAAAAGAGGAAACTTTGATGCTTTTACAGCGGGAAGAACAGCCGTGGTTTTAAAAATTTATTCATTATTACTGGTGAGCTCCTCCCTTTCTCAGGTATTAGCCACTTGTTTTTATGCTGTTAAAAATACCTGGTACCCGGCTTTATGCTCCTGTTTATATGTTTTGTTTCATTGGCTTCTCACACCTTACATGGTACGGGCTTTTGAGTTAGAAGGACTAGTAGGAGCTACAGTTATTTCCAATGTGTTTTTTATGTTTCTTTTAACGGGAGCTTATCCTTTTTTTATAGGTTCCTTTTACTTATGGAGAACTTTAAAAAGAGTGATATACTCTTTGCCGGTTTTAGTAGCTCTATCTGTGTATATGCACTTTTCTTTTGATTTTTTATGTGAGAACTTAAGTATTTTTATAGGTGAAAAAGAGCATCTGATTTCCACTTTGGCTCTTATAGTTATTATTCCTTCCTCTATTCTGTTGTACTTTGGTATGGGATATTTGCTGTATCTTCCTCAGGCAAGAGAATGCCTCACTCTGATAGGACATAAAGTAAAAAAGAAAAAAAATGGATTATTTCCCCACTTCGATACAACACGATCCTGAGTTCGCCCTTTGACAGAGTGAAAAAAACTGAGCCTCATTAATACCACTAATCAAAGCATAAAGTAGTGCACTTTTAGCGCATACCACTAATTAAAGCATAAAGCTCTGCAAATGTGAAACATTGTATCAGCTCTACCCCTTGCTATTAATTCCCAAAAACCATTTACTGTTCCAGTTACTTCACATGAAGTATAGTTTGCTCCAGCTCCCGGACCTTCTTTTCCTGATAGAACACAAAAACGATGGCTCCCCAAGGGAAGAATCTCATTACATATGATACCTTGGCTACACAACACTTCATATCGGGTGACACCACTTAAGATAGGCTCACATATCTTGTTCCCAGTGCTGTCAAAACCTTTTAAATACTCGCCCGCTCCACAGCTGATCCCTGCCATATTATTAGTCTGACCTGATCCTGTACAATTTTGCACATCACAGACCTCCACATCTGGATTTGCCCTGTTCTCTAATTTATACTGCAAACTACATCTTTTAAAATAACAACCCTCTACATTAGTACTATCACAGGGCTTGTTCTCTAATGTCCCTATCCCCCTCTTCTTGTAATACACTATAAAATCCCTCATCACCGTGCTGGTCTTAGGATCACCTGTTCCACTACCCGTAAAATCCATCTTTACTATATCTAAAACATCCTTAAAACTACCTATCTTTAGTAAAGTAAAATCTTCTACACTCGGATCACCTAAACCCTGTATTAACTCACTTATTGTGCCTTTACCATTTGTGGCACTTATACCCCCACTACTGGGCTTTAGGTTAGTTTTACACTGGGTGGTGTCTGTTAATACTTTACCTATGGACAACATAAGGGATTGTTCTGCTATGGAGGCTTGAATAGTTAAGGAAGAACGAAGAGAAACAGAGGTCATTTGAATGACTCCCAATAATAAAATGCCTACTAGAAAAAGTGCTACTAAAACCTCTATAATGGAAAGCCCTTTGTTTAAGAGGATGATAGCGGTTCAGTTTGAATTTTCCGACTGTCTCTTTTTTTCTCCCAAGGGAACAGGTGTCCCCAAGGGAACAGGTGTCCCCAAGGGAACAGGTGTCCCCAAGGGAACAGGTGTCC
>JAPPLY010000021.1:0-29649 GCA_028819305.1 Bdellovibrionales bacterium | reverse complement strand
CCAAGAGGCTGGAGGATACTCTGATGGTGTTCCTTAAGTGTATAACACATATCCTTCTTCTTTGAAATTTGTCATGCCCGCGAAGCTTGTCCTCGCTAAAGCGGGGAGCGGGCATCTTTGTTTATCTTTCTGGATTCCTGTTTTCACGGGACTGAGAGCCTCTTAGAGGACTTTCAGTTTGGTGGGACTAGATTCCCATCCCACTTCATTTGTCATACCCACTTCCTCTTAAAAAATAACTCACTTTTTTTATCCTTATAAATTTGTGCTTAAAGGGAAATCTCTAAGGTAGCTATCGGATCTCCAAGGGTTTGTTCGGCAAACAAGATTACCTTCCCTCACAATACGAAGATAAATAGGAACCACCTCATCATCTTTAAAGTATTTGCTTTGATGATAAAAACCCTTGCTGGCCATAAAATCTTCTACTATAAACTGACGACGCAGCTTACTCGCTGTAGGAAAGGTACATCTTAATAGCAATTCTGATATGGAAGAAAAGGGGGGTCTGTAATCTTTTGTTCGAGCAGTAGCCTTTTCGTTACATTCAGTGGTCTTATTAGTGACTCGTATCCTTCTGGGGGAAGAAAGTGAGCCAAGTGACTTATTCCAGGTATTATAATCCGAGTTTGAGGTAAAATCCCCCGGTAAAGTGATATTTCCATCGGCAACTTTTTTTTGAAAATCAACGAGAAGCCAAGACATGTGTTCCATGTAGCTGTCTCTTGTAGGAAGACTTATCCTAGCCCATATACAATAATAATTCTTGTAGTTTTGGCGGATAAGTGGGTCCCACAAATTTGTGGATCCCATAGTATTCCGGCTAGTTTTAACATAACCGGCGTTACTAGAAGAGATGCTTTGTTCGCCATTATCGTAAACGATCCAATCTACTGATGCTATGGGAGCTGTCTCTGGGCTCTCTTTATACTTTTTAATTTTTCCCTTTGCAGTGAGAACATTTACAAAAAAGGAAAAGCTTTGACCGGCGTGACACTGTGGAAGATTTTTTCTATTATATTTAGCGATAGCTCTGTTTCTACATTCTCTGTAATTTTCACTAGTGTTAATGGGATACTGCCGGCGGCATTCGGCTATATTAGCCTGAAGCTTCGCTAAGATCTGCTGGCAGACTTGCTGGTCCCCATCTCTTCGTTCTGGATAGTAATACAAAGCTGGCAAGGTGATGTTATAAACATCATTATAGAGATGGTGATTCATTTGGCTGATTTTAATACCCTCTTTTTTTTGGCTGCTTTGTAGCTCTAAAACAGGCTGGTATTTGCCTGTATAATCTCTACTATAAACTTCTGCAGAGCTTACTAGAAGCAAGCTGGATAAAATAAATACTATTTTTTTCATAATAAACCTCCTTATGTTTTGTTACTTAAAAAAAATACTTCCTCTGTCATGCCCGCGAAGGCGAGGAGCGGGCATCTAGTCCACATAGACGAAAAGCCTTCTTAAGAACTTCCCCTCTTGTGAAAACAGAAAATGGTGAATTCAGTTTGAAGTCTATGGTTTGGTGTTTTGGAGCTTTGAGATTTATTTAAGAAGAGTTTTGTAAGAAAAGATAAGTTTTTTATATTTGAGGATAAAACAAGATGAGAAGAATTTAATCTGCTATTATTTTTTTCGGAACAAGAAAGCTTTTGTTGATTGTTGTAAAGAGAGCTTATATTAGAGGAAAAAGCCCTAAAAAATGGGGGAGGGGGTAGAAAGAACTTTAGTGTAAAATTTTAACTTATTGTTTTTATTGTTATTTTTTAAGTAAAAAATTTTCATTTTGAGGCGATTTTTCTTAGTTTTTATGTCCTTTTCGCTTACTTTGTCATCATTTCCGTTTGCTCTGTCCTTTCCGCTTACACTGTCATCATTCCCGTGTGCTTTGTCATGCCCATGAAAATGAGAACCCGGCTTTGCAAACGGAAAGTCACTTGACTGCCTTCCCATTCCGCAAAAATGGGAACCCGGAGAGGTTTTTTTAAGTACCTTAAAAGTTTTATCATTAAAAGGGATTTGAAAATCAATAGGATTTGTCATTTTATGTTTTCCTTTACTGTCATTCCTGTAAAACGGAAAGTCACTTAGCTGTCTTCTCGTCCCAAAAAAACGGGAACCCGGCTTTGCAAACGGAAAAGTTACTTGGCTACCTTCCCCTCCCACAAAAAAAGAAACCCGCTTTTTTCAACAGTCCGTCGTAACTAGTACAACTAAATTATTAAGGTTCATAAATATTCCCTCGCTTTTTTATTATGCCAGTTAATAAAAAAACGGATCTTTTGAAGATTTTTAATCGGAATATTTTCAGCTTCCTTAATAAATATGGTTCATGAGTACCTTAAGAGCTTTATTTTTTTACTAAATTCAGTAATATATAAAAATATAATATCACAATATCGGCTCAAAATTAAGAAAAACTTTTTCAGAACCGACTATTTAAGGTGGTGTTTCAGAGAGTTTTTTTATTTTATGCTTCCATTCTGGGGAGTCCCACTTTCGCGGACCGATAATTTTTTCGACTAATTTACCGTTTTTATCCAAAATATAAGTTTCTGGAAAGGCCTGGACACTAAAGGTAGCTTGCATTTGCTTTTTTCCTACATTGGCAGGGATAAAATTGGCATGAAATTGGGGAAAAGCCATTAAAAAATTTTTAATATTATCTGTTGGTTCGTTAGATACAGCTAGGATAACAAGGTCTTTAGGGTAATATTCTGCCAGTTTATTTAAAGAGGGTAGTTCTTTAATACAGGGGGCGCACCATGTCGCCCAAAAATTGATAAGCACTATTTTGTTTTTGAGGGAAGAGAGAGTGAGAGGCTTCGTATTTAAGTCATACACTGTGAACTCAGTGTTTTGTGTTTCTATTTTTTGTTTTTTTATAACATGTTCAGGTAAGTTTTGTTTTTTATTTAAATATTTAATAATAGTAAAAAGGCCGATACCACCTATTAGGTTTATTAAAATGATCCCTGTAACAACTCGCTTATTGGCTTTTGCCTTCCTTAAACCGGTCGGGAGAAAATACATTCACTCAAGACCTCCATCTTCTATCCACTTCTTTATGAGTTCTCTTTCTTCATCCGTCATTTGTGTAGAGTTACCCATAGGCATTCCTTTTGCGGGGTCATCTTTTAAAGTCCATATTCTATTAAAAAGTTCCCCATTATCCACTCGTGATTTAGAAGTAGCATAGTCCAGCCAATCAGAAGTTGGCTGCATTTTTCCAGGACCATGACAGAGAGTACATCTTTTTTGAAAAATAGGCTTTACTTCTTCAAACCTGGTTTTACTTTGGGAAGTAACAGTAGTAGAAGTAGTTCCAACAACGGCAGTAGAAGTAGTAGGGGAGGAGGAGACAGGAGGAGTGGTGCCACTGATGGAAGGGGTACCACCAGCAGGAGTGGCGCTACTATCAGGCACTCCTTCCTCATTTGTGTTTCCCGAGGCAACTCCTGAAGTGTCGTTCTCCGCAGGACTGGCAGCTACTGATGATGAAGCTGGCCGTTGCTTGCCTCCACAGCTCATAAGCCAGGGCAAAAGAGCTAAAAACAGCAATGTGATAAGACTTTTTGGTTTTATTATATAATGGAATTGATTTACATTATGGAGCTTTAAGTTTTCTCTTTTTTTTTCGTTTATATCTGCTTTTTGCATGCTTTTTCTCCTTCTCTTTTTTATTTATTTTATTGTCGGTAAATTCTTTTCCTATTTTTAAATACGGGTTACATACATTCCCGAACCGGTATAGAAATGATGTACTTCTCCCCGCTTTTTCTTTTCCTTTGGCAACTTTTGCTCCTTTGAGAGAAAATAAGGAGACGACCAAAAAACCCTAGTTTCGTGTCTGTTTTATGGAATAGCTGCAAGTAAAATATTTTTTTGTTGTTACAATTTTATACATAGCATTATCAAGAAGAAGTATATAAAAGTGTATTATTTATATGTTTTTTATCTGATCGCGTGTGAAAATTCCGGTTTTAAAGACCCTTCTGCCCTAAAGAAAAGAGCCGAAAAGTTATTTAGTCGGTTCTGAAAAATTTTGAATAAAAGAAGTTTTTTCTTGTTAATATGATCCCTTTAAAATAAAAAAATATAAATAAAATCAAATGGTTAGGTTTTTTTAGCACCGACTAAATAATACTGAATGGGGATATGTGTAATTTATTGGTATTTTTTGTTTTTTTTGTGATAATAATTTTAATATGAAAAAGTTATTTCCGTTTTTAGTTTTTCTTTTTTTTCTTTCGGAAGAGTTACTGGCTAAGCCGGAGTATGCTGTTAGGATCCGTGCAAATCGCTGTACAACCTGTCATTCTAGCCCGGCAGGGGGAGGACATAGAAATCTCACAGGAAAAGCATTTGGCCCTAAATCCGCTCCCTTAAAGTCTTTTTCCGAACAGGATATTTTTGGTTTTGATTTGAGAGCTATAGCCTATACTCCTTTAAAAAATGTAGATAAACAAGCAAACGGCTTAGGGGTTATGGCGGCTATTCCCTCTGTCAGTATTCCCTTTCATTCTAACGATAAAGGGCTGGAGTGGCGGCTGGTTTATTCTCAAAATATAGGAGGTTTTGGAGGATTCACAACCCCGAGGGATGCTTACTTAAGAGTTAAACTTTATGATGATTATCGTGCTTTCCCGCAGTTTATTACGATAGGCCGATTTTCTCCTCCTTTTGGTTTAATGACGGACGAACACCGTACTTATGTTCGTCAACAAACTAAAACTTCCTGGAATGAGCAGGAAATGGGTATCTTACTATCCGGTGATTGGTCCTATAAGTTTCACTATGATATAGCCATTGTTAATGGAGAACAAACAAAGGGACAAGGTTTTGGAGAGGGGCTTATTTATGAGTGGGGAGCCATTGCCAATATTAGATATTTAGCTAACTGGGGATGGATGGCAGGAGTCAGCGGTTCAGCCCATCATTGTGTTCCGGTTCGTGAAGAAGGAAAAAAATGTGCAGCGGCAGCTTCTCTTTATCAGGTACTTTCTTTAGATAGCTTAACAAATAGTTGGCTTCCGGGGGCTCTTTTAGCGGAAGCTGTAGCAGGATATAATACAAATTCTCATCTTCAGGGTACTAAATTTGTTTCCAACTTGAATTACTTAACATCTGTGTTGGAAGATAAATATTCTGTAGGTGCTCGTGTACAGTGGAACTATAACTTTTTTCCGGATTGGACTTTCGTTGTTAAGTATGACTATCTTACCTTGGATTGGGAATATAGAAAAGATGCTTACTATCGGGTGGGTGCCGGGTTGAATCACTTTTTCAATAACCAAACTTCTCTTCAAGTGCGATATGAAAAAGCTTTTGCCACTCCTGCTGATGAAGTAAATGCCGAAAAAAAGGGCTTTGCCGGTCAAGATATTATCTGGTTACTCCTTCAAGTAAAAATTTAAAAACGGTGTATTATACCGAACCGATTTTTTATTAATAGCTATATCTGTTTAGCAATTTTTTATGGATCATTTTTTAAAAATTCAATTTTTTCTCAAAAATACTTATTTTTAGGTTTAATCTTCAAAAGTATAATAGAATAAAAGGTTATATCAGTGCCGGTTTTAGATTTTAAAGGAAAATCCGTGATTTACTCCCATCATTTGAGGGTGCCTTTTCGCTCATTGGAAATTGATGAAAAAAAATCCATTTCAAAAAAATCAAAAAACGGAAAAAAAGAAAAACTGTCTTTGGATGATAATTTGATTATTCATGGAGACAATCTCCATGCCTTAAAAGCTCTTCTGCCAAGATATTCCGGGAAAGTGAAATGTATTTATATTGACCCTCCTTACAATACAGGAAACGAAGGCTGGAAATACAATGATAAGGTAAATAGTCCCATAATAAAGGAATGGCTGAAACAAAACGGCATTGGAACAGATGACCTAGAAAGACATGACAAATGGCTCTGCATGATGTGACCAAGATTGCAATTATTAAAAGAGTTACTTTCCGATGACGGAGTAATTTTTGTTAGTATTGACAGTAATGAACAATTTAGACTTATGGCTATCATGGAAGAAATTTTTGGAATGAATAATTTTATTTCTGATTTTGTCATAATAAGAGCGGAAGGTGGTGGACTAGCTAAACAAGTAATAAAAGGTCATGATTATATTTTAGTTTATTCTAAAGACATATCAAAATTTAATCCTTTAAAAAGAAAGAAAGACATACGAGGTAAGATAATAAAGAAAGAAGGTATTGAGTATTGGCTTGAAGAAGATTGGTTAAGAAAAGAATTTGGTAAATATGGCACTTGTTACTATGAAGAGATTGAAAAATATAAAGGAAAAGAGAAAAAAATTGAAATTGATATCTGTTCATTGGGCTTCCAGTGATTTTAATTTTTGTGAAAGAGCTTGGGGAGAGCTTAATGAAAAAAGACTGCTTCCTTTTTTATCTGCAAAACAAGGGGATGTTATTGCTCCTTATAAAAGCCGCTTTAGCGGAATGGATCGCCCTGTTCCCAATATATGCCTTAAAGTGCCCACAGGAGGAGGAAAAACACTTTTAGGAGCTGGAGCTATAGAAAATATTAACTCAGGCTTTTTTGAACAAAATACAGGATTTGTCTTATGGGTAGTTCCAAGTGATTCTATATATAAACAAACTCTGAAAGCTTTGTCTGATCGGGAAAGTCTTTATAGATAAATTCTGGATCGCACTTCTCTTGGCAAAGTAAAAATCCTACAGAAGATGTCAGGGAATATTTAATAAAAAATTTTAATGTTGATCCTTCGGAAATACGAGTCAAATCTGCTGTAAAAAATGAATTGGGGGATGAAGATTTATTAACTGAGTATTCCAGAGTTAGATATATTATAACCAAAGAAGCTTTAAAAGAGGGTTGGGATTGCCCATTTGCTTATGTCTTAACTATTTTATCTAAAACAAAAGCTCCTGTGGCTATTGAGCAAATGATAGGACGGGTTTTAAGACAGCCTCATACCAGAAAAACAAGCATTGAATCCTTCAATCAATGTTATATCGTATGTATGGATCAAGATGTGGCTCAGGCTGTGGAAGGAGTTTGCAAAGGTCTTCAGAATGAGGGAATGGATGGATTAGCGGGAGATATAAAACTTTTAGATGATAAGCAAAAAATCAGGAAGCCAGTAAAAATAAAGAGGAGAAAGCCCTTTAGAGGCTTAAAGATTTTTCTGCCAAAGGTTTTATATAGGTCAGGAGAGCAATTAAGGTTATTTAGCTACGAAAAGGATTTACTTTATCATATTGAATGGTCAAAATTAAAATTTAATAAAGATGTATCTTTAGATAAGAAAACCCCTGATATATCTCATACACAGGTTGATATAAAAGAACAACTGGAGCTAATTTCTTCTTATCAAGGAAGAGAAGAGGAGATTTCTGAAAGTTTGGATATGAACTTTGGTTTTATGTGCCAAAGACTTTCTGATATTATACCTAACCCTTGGGATGCAAGTGTTACGCTAAATAAAACCTTATCCTTTTTAAAAAGGAAGAGTGAAGAAAAAAATGTTTGGGCAAATAGATTTTTTATTTTGGATTTTTTAAGAAATTCTTTTCAAGATCAAATAAGCTAAAAAACGGAAAAAATCTTCAGAGAAAAGCTAAAGAATAATGAAATTTTGTTTAAACTGGTTAGCGCTGGTGATCCAGAGCTTAATTGGAAAATGGCAGAGACTTTAAACCTTTCTATATCAGAGGACAGTGATGTTTTGAGAAAAAGAAATAATAAAGATTTACAGCTTTCTCTTTTTGAAGATATTTACAAAGAGGAGTTTAAGTTTAATGATTTGGAAAAGAAAATGGCTTGGTATTTGGATGAGGATTCAGCTATCAAGTGGTGGCATAGGATTATAGAAAAGCAGGATTGGCATTTACAGGGTTGGCAGAAAAACAAGATTTACCCTGACTTTTTAGTATGTTTAAAATCTTCTAAAAACGGCAATGCGTCTTTTCTATTTTAGAGACAAAAGGACAACATCTTATAGGAAACCCTGATACAGAATATAAGAAGAAATTGTTTGATCTTTTTACAGAGTACTGTAGCCAGTCTATAGAAGCAGGAACTATTGAAGTTCAAGATCAAAAAATGACTTTTGATCTTGTGCTGCAAAATGAGTGGCAGGAAGGTTTAAATAAGATTTTAACCACTTTTAGTATTTTTTACCCACTTCTGCCTTTGAAGAGCCTCATTTTATTATTGTAATGTTTGTATTATTGTGTAAAACAGCGGATACATATTATTCATGGAGGCACTAGATCCTATGATTTTATTTTTGTTTTTATTTATTTTTATTTCTGTAGAGGCTCAATCTCACTCTCCCTCTTTATATGATATAAACTCGCACGCAATAACAAAAACAGAAATACAGTTAACAGATAATCTATTAAATCGCCTAATTCCAGATATTATGACGGGACGAGAAAGAGAAATAAAAGCGGCGGTTTTTAAACTTAAGTCTTTACCTAATATAGGTAAAAGGATGGCTTTTTATGAGGTGGACTCTCAAGCCATTGAAGCGGGAAACATCTTTTTTCATTCTGTAGTAAAAAATTATAAGAACTTGAAAGCAGATATTAATAGCCCTATGTGGGCTTCCTTGGTATTCGATCAGGATTTAGATAAAGTAGAGGAGATAAAAACTATAGTTAGAGATTTACGATTGTCTCTTATTTTTTTTAGTTTAGCCGGGTTTAATTCTCTTGATGGAAAAAATAAATATCTGGATGCCTTCTATCAATTTCAAGTATTACTTGCCACTCTTTTTGAACTATATAAGCAATCTCAAGTAGAAAGTGGTATGCCTATAAAAACCGAATGGGAAAAAGTGAAATATTTAAAATCGGTTAGAAGTTTTCAAGAGTTTTATAAGCAGTTTATACGAATGTACTTTCAAATTATAGAACCGTTTTTTCAAAAATTATCGTGGTTACAAAATGATCTAGAAAGCTCTTCTCTTAAAAAGAGGTCAAAATATAAAAAAATTGTGAATAACCATAATAGACTGAAAGAGGCAATGTCCCCTAACAATGGAGATGCTAAGTTTTCCCTTTCTGAAAAATTAGTGCGGGATGAACAGATATACCGAGCAGGTCAGAAATCCCCTCCTTCTGAGTTTCGTTCCCCCCCCAGCAGCTTACAGAAACCACAAAACTTATCTTCGCCCCGCTCTTCTCTTCCGCGAGAACAAGCTTCTCGGGAATCACACGAGATCCGTATAAACGGAGAAAGAAGAAGAGAGTTAGCTGCTACTAAGAGAGGTGAGGGTGAGTTGTTCATTTCTGAAGGGTTAACGAGAAATGATAAGATAAACGAGGAGAGAGGAAGAGATTTAGCGGCAAAGGATACAGTGGATATGGATTCTCTCCGGGGGCTTACATCTAAAGGTGCGGGCCTATCTTTAAGTTCTGAGGAATGGATAGCAGATGATAAAATAGATATAGAGGCAGTGAGAGGATTGACAGCTATTAAGAGAGATGAGGGTGAGTTGTTCATTTCTGAAGGGTTAACGAGAAATGATAAGATAAACGAGGAGAGAGGAAGAGATTTAGCGGCAAAGGATACAGTGGATATGGATTCTCTCCGGGGGCTTACATCTAAAGGTAAGGGGCTACCTTTAAGTTCTGAGGAATTGGGAGCAGATAAAAAAATAGATATGGAGGCAGTAAGAGGATTAGCAGCTCCTAAAAGTGGTGATACAGATGTTTCAATTTTTGAACGTTTGGGTATGTTTTGTAGAAAAGCTTTTTCAAAATAAATTTATTGAAGGGTTTTATTGGAGATCAGTTCAAAAATAAATGGTTCTATTTCTTCAAGAGAAAACACACCCGCTTGTTTTTTTACAATCTGAAGATTCTGGTCTAAGATAAATGTTTCTGGCCATTTTGCCACATTAAATTTTTTTGAAACTTCAAGCTCAGAGTCCCATAGAATATAAATGTTTTTATTATGTAAATTAAGCCCTTCCCGTTTTAAATTATCTAAAAACCCCTCCATGTCTTTTTTTGAAGAATCATTAGATATAGCCAGAAGTGTCACATTTCCCTTAAATCGCTCCACAGTGGAAATCAGCTCAGGAAATTCTTTTCGGCAGGGGGGGCACCAGGAAGCCCAAAAATTTAAAATAACAGGTTTTCCTTTGAGGCTTTCGAGAGAAAAATCTTTTCCTTTAAGGTCTTTTATAGTTATTTGAGGAGGGGGGGAGGGGTTCCAGGAAGAAGAATCATTATTAGAGGCCAGATCTTTATTTTCAGAAAATAAACGAATAAAGCCTGTATAATGCAAACCTAAAGCCAGCATTCCCACTATAAAAATACAAAAAGCTCCTTTTATCATAATTAGTTGATCCTAAAAAAGTCCTAACAATTTTGTTTATAGCCTTATTATTTTAAAGGAATAGGAGCAATAAAAAAACTTCTTTCATTCAAAATTGTTGCCAACAAGAGAGAAAAATTTCAGACATGCGTTTTGCCACAAAGCGACTGTTCAAAGAGGCTTCTTCCCATTTTTCAAACTAAGAGGCAAATCACTACTTTATCATAAGAGGAAGCTTTCTGTCGTCGCATTGTGCTCAAAGCCGAACTCATTTTTCCCTCTTGTTTACAAAATTTTTCAGGGCTGATTAATTAGAGTAAAGCAAGAGCCAGTTGTTTAATATTTTCATTGGAGTGCTCGTGCCATTTTCTGTTCCAAATAGTTTGTTTTATATCCGTAAGGTGAGGGGCCATGTAGTATAAGGCTTTTAAACCTTCCTGGATAATATCTTCATCTGTACTGGAGTGGATACAGCTAGCGAGTGTTTTATTGGTTGCAGGGTCCTTTGATTGTAAGTGTCCTAAAGCTAAGATAGATTGTTGTTGAATGGCCTTTCTGTCTTGGTAGCTTAATTTTTGAAACCAGCTTTCTGGATTATTGCAATGGTAAGCTATAGCTTGATGTGAGGCGCTGACCTGTGCTCCAGAATAAGCTAATCCGTATAACGAGTAATAAACCAGGCCGGCATGAGGTATTTTTGAAAATTCCACCATTTTATTGATAATGGCCATATCGCTAACATGGAGATGCCCCAGACTTTTAAAAACCTGATAACAGTTAACTGGATCTTTGGTTACTTGAGCTATACAGGCTTGGTTTATAAGTTTTCGCTGAGCCTTATAATCTGTCACACAAAAAGTTTCCAAAATGAGAGCGCTCCATAGATTTTTATAAAAACCATCAGGGAAATCTTTTACTGTGAGATTGAACTGCTGACAGGACATTCGCTCATCATAGATAAGAGCAGTGGCATAATCGTAGCCCTCTGAAGTAGGACGGCGGATCATATCCAGGACATTGGCTCTTAATTCTTTATTGTAAAAATCAGTAGTAACCCACTCAAAGGAATTTAAAAAGTTTAAAAACTGAACCCTTACATAAGGAAGCAAAGGGCTGATTTTTTCATATAAAGGAAAAAATTTATTTTTAAATTTCCTATTTTTTTTAATTTTGTTAAAGATACGCAAACTTTGACCGCTGAAGGGCTGGTTTTCGGACATAAACGTCTTGATAGCAGAGTAGGAGTCCGGTCCCTTACCGGACTGTATTAAATCCCATACTACTTGCATGCCTGTGGCCTTATCCAGGCCGTCTTGGTACAAATAACACATATTTTGAAACTGCTGGTCGTTAGGACCAACCCCTTTTGCCTCTGAAATAGTCCCTCCTATTGTTCTATAGATAGTGGGATTAAGTAGATCTGGGTCTATTTGATCTATATAGGCACTGTAACTCCCATACTGTGAAATCATTTCTTGGAAATAATGGTTGAGTGGCTGTCGAATATCTTTTCCTAAGGGGCTTAATGAAGTAAATCCGTAAATACCATTTGAAAATACCAATCTCATTTGATCTTTAAAAGAGAGGCCAAAAGGAAGATATCGGGCAGCTACTACGGTTTCCGCCATATCTCTAGCCATATTATGGTCTAAAAGCACTTGTAAATAAGCTTCTGGTGACCTGTGATCAGCTTGCTTGCCTGCTAAGGTGTTACATCCGAACAAGAATACTTCTTTTACATTAGATAATAGGCCAGGACAGGACCGGGAACAGGATTGTTTTTCCATAATATTCACAGGAAGAATATAAGTGTGTTTTTCACCAAAAAATAAACCTCCAAAGTGTCCTGAAATGACCAAGATATCACAGCTATACCCCTTTCTACAGGCTTCTGTGAACCAATGTGTGTCATTGGGCTTAGCCTCCTCAGAAAGAGGAACTAATTCGATAAACTCAAAGTGACCAGAGCCAGATAAATGTTTTTTAAATATTTCAATTTCATCAGAAGAATTAATAGTAATAGAACATATTTGATACTTGGCCAGGGAAAAAAAGGACCAAAAAGAAAAAAGTAATAAAATAATAAGTTTCTTCATTTTTAAATAATAGACGGGAAAGTCCAAACACAATAAGTATAATTCTATACAAAAAAAGGAAAAAGGTATTGAATTATTGTGTTAAAAACTCGCCTATTGTCTAAACTTTTTTTATATTGTCGGAGTTATATTGATCGTGTCTGAACAATCTGGTTATTTTTGTGCTTATTCACAAGGTAGAACTTCCCTGAAAGACCTTGAAAACTTATTCCCGTAGAAATAGGTATCAAACCCTTTAGCTTAAGAAGATCAAAAGTAAATCATAATAAATAGTGAAAAGTTTTCACTATTAGTTTATTGTTTTTTTATTGATACTGACCTTGTTTTATATTTATTCGGTACAAAGCTTATAAAGGTTTTGATTGATGACAAAAAAGTGTGCACCGCAACTTTCTTCTTTTAGAGTGATTTTTTTAGTAGGTCCTACGGCTGTTGGAAAAACGGATCTTTCTTTTTATTTAGCTGAAAAACTATCAGCTTCTATTTTAAACTGTGACAGTATTTCGATGTATAAAGGCTTGGATATTGGTTCAGCTAAACCTCGATTGCATATAAAAAGAATCCCTACTTTTTTATTTGATGAATGGGAACCTCCTTTTACTTGTACGGCAGGTTTATTTAGGAAAAAAGCTTTGTCTATTTTAGAACAGGAACTGAATCACCGATCTGTGTTAGCTGTGGGGGGTAGCGGTTTTTATATTCAAGCTTTAGAAAAGGGAATGTACCCTATTAAGGAGATCAAACCGGAGATCAAACAGCAGGTTACAAAAATACATAAAGAAAAAGGCCTGAAGCACTTGTATAAATTGCTACAGTTTTTGGATCCGGAATACGCTAAACAAATCCCGGCTCAAGATTCGTATAGGATTTTTAGAGGTGTTTGTATTATTCTTTCTGAAGAGAAACCTATTTCTTTGCTTCGTTCTTCTTTTAAAGAACAAAAGCTACCTTGGTCTTATTTGAAAGTAGGTTTATATCTTCCTCGTGAGGTCTTACTAAAAAATGTCCTGAACAGGACCGGCAAAATGATTAAAGAAGGTTTATTAGAGGAAACGCAGACCTTATTGGATAAGGGGTTTAAGGATTGGCCTTTGATGAGAAGTGTGGGATATAAGGAAGCTGTCTTGTTTTTAAGTAACCAGCTTTCCAAAGAAGAGTTGAAAAATAAAATTGTTCATCGCACAATGTATTTAGCAAAAAAACAAATGTCATGGTTTAAAAGAGATAAAAATATTTATTGGTATTTATATGAGCCTGACAGTAAAATCAGAATTTATAATTCGATTAAAGAGAAAGGGGTTTGAATAATGAAAAGTATGACAGGGTGTGGTGTTAGTCGTTGGAAATCCAAAGACTGTTATATAGAAGTTGTGGTCCAATCCTACAATAGTAAGCACTTTGAGTCGCGTGTGCAGATCCCTCCTTTTTATGCCTCTTTAGAAGGAGAATTGAGAAAACATTTGCAGAAAAAATTTAATAGAGGGTTTATAAATTTATTGATTACACGGAATCCCTCCTGGCCTGTAAAAAAGACAAAAATCAGATGTAATAAGGATCAGGCTTTGAAATGGAAGGTGCTGTATAATCAACTAGCTTTGTTATTATACAAAACGGGTATGGAATTTGCAAACTCCACACTCCGCTCCCCATTGGAAAAAGGCTTGCAGAAATCACCAGCCCTGTCCTCACAGAAGCGGAGATCAAACAAAATGAGTATAAAGTTGGAAAATAGTGTGGATTTGATGACTTTAGCACAGCAGCCGGGTGTAATGGAAGTATTGTCTCAGCCTTCTCTTATTTCTGCTGAAGAAAAAAACAAACTGAAGGCTTTAACAAGGAAAGCAATGGATTTGTGTAACAAAGAGAGAATTCGGGAGGGACTGTCTTTAAAAAAAGATTTTCAAAAAAATATAAAACACCTTGGTTTATGTATCCAGAAAATTAAATCCCATTCCAACAGGCAAAATAAAAAAGCAAGTAAGAATGTAAAAGAGAAAGCCCGTTCTATTGATATTACGAATGAACAAAATACAGTACAGGATGTAATGGTGGCTTTAATTAATCGGATGGATAACAGTGAAGAGTTAAGTCGAATGGAAGAGCATATTCAGGTGTTTCGTACCCTTATTCTTTCCAAAGGGGTGATAGGTAAAAAAATATCTTTTTATCTTCAGGAGATGATAAGAGAAGTGAACACAATAGGTTCAAAATCTCAGGATTTTAAGCTAACACAAGAGGTAGTACAGTCCAAAACTCTAATTGAAAGAATGCGAGAGCAGGTTCATAATGTAGAATAATGTGAATTTAGCTGCTAGAAGGAGAGTAATTTATTATTGAGTGTGTCCTTCAGGAAAACAGCTTTGCCTTTATACGGGGCTTTGCCTCTCGGGACGGTCCTTTGTCTTCCCTAGGTAGGAAGACAAGAACCTTGGACTCTCTACCGGCAAACTGTTTTCCTAAAAGAATACAATTATACTAAATTGTGGGTGAATTTTCGGTTCCTTTGTAATAACTGGTGTACCTTTCAGGAGAGAATAGAGGGTTAAAAGGCTCAGATCCCCGCTTCCGCGAGGACAGGCAGGTGTTTTGTCACAAATTAAACGGCAAAGCAATACTCTGCAAACGATAGGATGCGAGGACAGGCAGGTGTTTTGTCACAAATTAAACGGAAAGCCCTCTAAGGGCTTTCCGTCCCGTGAAAACGGGAATCTAGCTGCTCTGTGCTCAAGGTTCTCATTCGCTTTTTCCCCCTATTCTTTTATGAAGAAAGCTATAACGGGCCTATAATATCCCTATGGGTATAGTTGTATTAATAATAAATTAAGGGAAATAGGAGGTAGTGCAATTAAGAATAAAAAAAAAGCTTTTATTGTTGTATCCGGCCCTAGTGGGGTTGGAAAATCCACCCTCATCCGGGAAACTTTATCTTTGTATGGTCCCGAAATTATGGCTACCACTGTTTCTTATACAACTCGCCCCCCTAGGGGAGAAGAGAAAGAAGGGCGTGACTATCATTTTGTAAGTAAAGAGCGGTTTTTGGCCCTTAAGGAACAGTATTTTTTTGCGGAATGGGCTTATGTTTATAATTACTATTATGCTACGGCTGTTGAGCAAATAGAAAGGTATTGGGCAGAAGATAAAGCCATTATTAAGGATTTAGACCTGCGAGGGGCGGATCAAATAAAAAAAAATTACCCCCAAGCTCTAAGAGTGTTTATTGCCCCTCCTTCTGTAGAAGAATTAGTCCATCGTGTTCGTAAAAGGCAGGAAAACAGCCGGGAAGAATTAAAAGTGAGGATAGAACAAGCTTTAAATGAAATGGAACACGGAAATAGCTTTGATCATTATTTAGCCAATGTGGATATTCAAGAAACCATCAAAAAGTTAAAAAAAATTATTGATAAATATTTAAAGACGGTATAACCTATGCCCATTCGGTTCGGTTAATGAGTTTAAAACTGTTTTATCATTTTGGAAACAAAAAAAAGGGAGGGTGGATATGGCTCGCGTGACAGTAGAGGATTGTTTAACAAAAGTATCTAATCGTTTTGCCCTGGTTTCGTTGGTTACTAAACGAGTGAAGCAATTTTTAAAGGGCGATAAGTGTTTAGTGGGTGAAAAGAACAACAATGTGGTAAATGCTTTAAGAGAAGTGGCGGCGGATAAAATTAGTTTTGATTGTGGCAGTCAAATGCCTGAAGAACAGCTGGAACAGGATTTACGAGTAGATAGAGACATACCTAAGCACCTATCTGCTGAGTAAAGAAAACTCTTATCTTAGGACCTTGGACCCTCTACCGGCAAACTGTTTTCCTGAAAGAATACAGTTATGCTAAATTGAAGGTGAATTTTCAGTTCATTTGTAATAGCGGTGTATCTTTTAGGAGAGAATAAAAGTCAAAGGGCTTCAGACATACGTTTTGCCACAGAGCCGTCATCTCCGCGAAAGCGGGGATCAACCACTCTGTGCTCAAGCTTGTCCCCGTGAAAATGGGAAGCCGAACTTGCTTTTGTATTCTATTCTCCCCTGGAGACTACACCATTAATTATCAAAACGAACGAAGAACATTTTGTCCTCGTGAAGCTTGTTTTCGTGGGAGCAAGTAACGGGGATTAAACTAACTGGGTAAAATAGATTTTAAGTTTTGTTCTTATATAACCGAATGATAAAAAATGTATGTTTTAAATAGGCTTTTGCGTAAAATAAAACCTTTTTATATCTGGCTTTTTGAAAGTGTATTTCACTTTAAGAACAGAATTTCTTCCTTTGTCCGCCGATATTATCTTTTGTCTATACTGGTTTTCAGTTTCTGTTTAGGTAGCATATTATTTTATTGGTCCTGGTTGAGATACAGTGAAGGTAGCCTATCTCCGGTGACTTTATATTGTTTAGAAAACAAAGATACAGAAGTATGCAGCAGCAGATATTTAAGATACAGAAGTTTAAAAAATAGGAAAATAAAAGATGTCCTATTTACAAAATGTAACTGTAGGCAAGTTTATTTATTTAATGTAGAGGTGAGTGATTCTGATTTTAGAGATAGCCGGTTCGACAGAGCTTATATGAAAAACACCTCTTTTGTTGATGTGGATCTTTTTAAATCTTCTTTTTACGGAGCTATTTTGGATAATGTGGTTTTTGAAAAAAGTGAATTAAAAGGAGCGCTATTTAATTTTGCCACTGTCCGGAATGTTTATTTTAAAAACATAGATCTCAGTTCTACTGTGTTTATTGGTACCCGATTTGAAAATACATATTATGACAAAGATACAAAGCTGCCTTTTTCCAGGGAACAAGCTAGCCGAAAGGGTTTTTTACTTAAAGAGTAAAAGATATGATTTTAAAACACTACATTCAAGACCAGATTAAAGAGATTAGTGCGTATAAAAGCCTTAGGTGGTATGGTTTTTTTCTATCTCTAACCCATGTTGTCACTTTTTTTTTCTGGCATCATAACGGTACAATTTACCAAAATGTGATCAAAAACGCCAATACGGTTTGTTGGCCACAAATTCCTTTTTGTGAGTCTTTGCGGATCCTCTCTCCTTTTGGGGTGGAAGCCTCATTATATGTTTATTTATGTCTTGCTTTTTTTACAGCCTTTATATTTTTAAATAAAAAATTTGTTACTCTGGCTTATTGGTTGTTTTTAGTGCTTAACTTAATAAAATTTTATTTCTTTTTTTTAGATTACCTTATGATGGGGAACTATCATTATATGCCTTTTTTGGTTTCTTTTTGTTTTTTATTTATTCGGCAAAAGCTTTTTTTTATTCCTATATTAATTACCAGTTTTTATTTTTTTGCCGGTCTTTTAAAGATCAGTAATTTAGATTGGTTAACAGGTTTGGCTTTTTCACAAAATTTGTACTTCCCTCTTTTTTTTAATGAAGAGGTCAAAATGACCCTTTGTTTTTATATTGTTTGTTTGGAAATAATAGGATCTTGGTTTCTTATTTTAAAAACACGATGGAAAACGGCGATACTGATACAATTTATTTTATTTCATATCATGTCTTATTTTTTTACTGGCTATTTTTATCCTTTAATTATGTTGTGTTTGCTTTCTTTATTTTTTCTTGTTTTTCTTTTTCAGGAAAGGGCCGTGACTTCCCTTCATATAAAAAAACTATGGCCTGGTGTTTTGTTTATGTGCTTGGTCGTGGCGGGAAATCTGTTGTCTTTTTTTATTCCGGGAAAAGAAGGTGTAACAGGGGAAGGGCGTCTTTGGGGTGTGAATATGTATGATGCTCATACACAGTGTTACAGTCAGATTTTTTTAAAATTTAAAAATCAAACAATTCAAGAATCTTTTCAATCCCATGCGGAATATGCTTTGCGCATTAAATGTGATCCTTATATTGATTTTAATACGGTCAAAAAAGCTTGCGCCTATTATAAAGATGAACCGGAGTTTATAGATTTGGACTGGTCTCTTTATAGTAAATTGAGATCCGATTTGGAATATAAAAAAATTGTGAACGAAGAAAATGTGTGCAGTAAAAATTTAAAATACTCTTCTTTAAGGAAAAACCCTTGGATTAAGAGTTATTGATTTTAAAGGTAGGGGTTATGAAACAAATATCTATGATTAATAGACAAGAAAAGCATAAGAAAGTTTTTTTTATTTTTTTAACTGTTATTATGCTTGGGGTTTTTATTTTTCTCCTCGTTTTTTTTATAAAGGCTGTAAAATATAGAAAGCATTATGAAAACACACGGACACATTATCGTATTTTTCCTAATTGGAATAAAATAGTAGAAGAAGACCCTATTGAGGTTGTGTCTCAGTTTAGGGATAACGATAAAAAAACCGGAGTGGTGAGGGGTGAGTGGAGTTTAAAAGGTAAAGTAAAGCCTCTTTTTGACAAAATCAATGGTTCTCTTCATGGGGCCAGCAAAGCCACGCCGGCTGTTGATGAAAGTGGTATATATGTGGGTTCAGATGCAGGTTGGTTTTATAAGTTGGATCATAAAGGGAATCTAATATGGAAAATCTATTTAGCTAAGACGGAGCAAGGTGTGCACGGGACGGCTCTCCTCAGTAAAAAATATCTTTGGATAGGGGCTTATAACGGTGTTCTTTACTGCTTAAAAAAACAAACAGGAGAGGTGGTTTGGACTATTCATTTAGGAGATGCTATAGGAAGCTCCCCTTCTTTTTATAAAGGACAGATTATTATATCCGTGGAGCTTCTTTTTCCTAGTTATATGGGTTATGTGGCTTCTGTTTCTGCCCGGGATGGGACTCTTAATTGGAAGATGCCCCTCACTTCGGCGCATATTCATTCTTCGGTGGCTATTCATAAAGAAAAGGGTTATGGGGTGACAGGAGCTAATAATAATTACTTGTTTAAAATAGATCTCAACTCTGGAAAAATTTTATGGGCTTTACAAATGAAGGGGGATATTAAAAGCACTCCTCTTATTTATAAAGACCGTATTTATGTTACAAATTGGGGGCCTCAGTTTGCCGCTATTAGTGAAGAAGGAAAAATACTATGGTCAAAGGATATAAAAAGTGCTTCTCAAAGCTCTCCTACTTTAGTTCCTGATAAGGAGCTTCTTATTTTTGGCACTCATAGAAAAGGGCAACTTTTTTCCGTATCTGCTAAAGACGGATCTATTTTGTGGGAAAAGCCAATAGATAATGATAGAGCTATGGCCAGTGGTGTGAGTTTTTTTTCAAAACGGTATAAAAAATATTTATTTCTTTTTCCTTGTGAAACAACAGCTATTTGTCTTATTGAGCCTTCTAATGGAAATATTTTACAAAAAATACATACGGGTTTTTTGCTTACGGGCAGCTTTACTGACTTTAAAAATCGTTTCTATATGGGGTTTAACGATGGTGGTATTTCTGTTTTGTACTGATAAAACTATTGTCTTTATGTTGGATGCCGTTTATAATTATTGGTTCATGATGACTTAAGCGGTTTATTTCTTAACAATTTTTAACAACAACATATATAGGTTATTATTAAAAATCATCAGAAATAACCCCCTTCTTTTTGGTGGCAAGGACAAAAAGCTCTTGCTCAAAAGAGGGATGTGATTCTCTAGGTAGCAGCGATTCTCAGTTGGGAGAGTGTTCATAGACATAAAATCGTGCACCATAGGAAAAAAAAGTTTTCCCTAATTTAAAAACTCCATTCTTTGTGATATGACTTGTATTTTCTCGAGAATTAATTTGATAAACCAACAAAACTTTTCTGGGATACTCCTTCAAAGAAAGATAAATATTATCCAAACAGGAGCATAACATATCATCATTAAAGGGATGAAAAAAATAAAAAAAGTTATCTTCCTTCTGTACCTTATATGTCAGTACATCAGCGTGTATTAATTCAAAATAGCCTTGACCTGTCTTGTTCTCGTAAGATTGAATATTCTTCTGAGCTATCTTAAATAAAGATGGGCTAAACTCCAGACCTTTTATTTTGGAAAAAGCTCCACTTTCCGCTGCTAAAATCATAGCCCGACCTTTACCAGCTCCATAATCCACAAACACAGAAGAGGGAGGAAGGGTTAAGCTTTTTATCATTTTGAAAAAAGGAATAATAGGGGTGGGAATATAATAGGTGGCATATTTACGGCTTTCCAGGTTTTTTTCAATCAAATTCACACTTATTAAATTAGCAGCCGTTTTTCTATGAGAAGCAAACCACAACCACTCTCTGCACGCATTAAGGAAAAAAACGAAACTGGCATACATCCCTCTATGACGAAGATATTGAAAAAAAAACTTCCCTATTTTTTTTCCATCACTTAGAAAGCCTATTTTGCGTTTTAGGGGATTTTTATGACTGAATAACATAACATATTCTCATTTTTTCTATTTATACCATATTTTGCGCTTCACTGAAACTGCGGTCAATTAAAGAAAAAGAAAGCTAGGAAGCAGGCCCTTTCTATACTGGTTCGGTATGACAAGCTTATTTCTTTTTAAAGAAGTTGATAAATTTTTCAAAAAAACTTTATTATCTCAGTAAAAAAATATATATACTAACCTTGTTTGATCCCTGTGTCCACGAGGACAGGATCTCTGCTTTCGCAGGGGCAGGGGCAGGATTTTGTGGTTTCTGTAATTTTCTTCTGCCTAAAGGTGGACGAAGTTCGGGATTTCGCAAACAGGTTTCTGTGAAGCTTGTCTCCACGAAAGCAGGGAACGGAGATTCTTGACCAGATCGGTATAAAAATAAATGGATATGAAAAAAACAAGTTTTAAAAAAATAGGTTTAGCACTATCTTCATTTAACTTGGATATTGCCATTCGATTAAAAGAAGGGGCTTTGGATGAGTTAAAAAAAACAGGTATAAATAACTTCGAGATAAGAGAAGTGCCGGGAGTGGTGGAGATTCCTCTATTAGCTCAGTGGCTGTTTCAAAAAAACTGTCAAGCGGTCATTGCCCTAGGGGCTGTGATTCGCGGAGAAACAGCTCATTTCGATGCTTGCTGCCGAATGGTGGAGCAGGGGTGTATGCAGGTGCAATTAAAAATGAATCGTCCTATCATTTTTGGAATACTTATGACGGAAAATAAAGCACAAGCCTTAGCCCGATCCGGGGGAAAAAAAGGGCATATAGGACGTTTAGCTGTTCAAACTACTTTAAAAATGCTGTCTTTTATGGAAGAAGTGCAAAGAAATTAACAAAGGAGCACTCATATATGAAATGGTCCGAAACAGGATTAAAAACTTTAAGAGAAGTCCCGGCAGACACAGCCCTACCTAGCCACGCTTTATTGACACGAGGAGGGTTTATTAAAAAACTGACCGCGGGTATTTTCACTTATGGCCCTTTTATGGTTAGGGCTATTCATAAATTTGAAAATATAGTTCGTGAAGAGTTAAACAAAAAAAACTGTGTAGAAATTCTTATGCCTATGGTGCAGCCAACAGAACTTTGGATACAGAGTGGCAGGTTGAATATATATGGGGAGCTTCTACAAAAAATGAAAAACCGCACAGGCCAAGAGTTTTGTTTAGGTCCCACTCATGAGGAAGTTATTTCAAATTATGTAAAAAACAATATCAACAGTTATCGGGACCTTCCTTTTTGTCTCTACCAAATTCAAAATAAATTTCGAGATGAAATCCGCCCCCGTTTTGGTCTTATGAGAGCCAGAGAGTTTCTTATGAAAGATGCTTATAGCTTTGATCTAAATGAAGAGCAAGCCAAGGAAAGTTATAAAAAAATGGAATCCGTATATCAGGCGATTTTTTCCAGATTAAATATCCCTTTTCGTACTGTAAAAGCAGACAGTGGAGAAATAGGAGGAGATCTATCAGAGGAATTTCATATTTTAGCAGAACATGGAGAAGATGAACTTTTATTTACGGATTCTTTTGCAGCTAACAGAGAGGTATGTCCTGTTTATTTTTCACAAGAACCCACTTCTGCTTTCCCTCCACACAAGGAAAAAAAACCAGAAGAATTTTCCACTTCAGGCATAAAAACCATTGAGCAACTTTCCCGCTTTTTAAGTATATCCACAGACCAGTTAGTGAAAATTATTTTTCTTTCTTGTCGTATAGATTCTGATAGCACACAAAATATCGCTTTTTTACTCAGAGGATCAGATGAACTGAACCTTTATAAAGTGAAAAAACACTTAAAGCTAAAGGAAGCTCCTTTATTTCTTACAGCTCAGGAAGTTAAAAAACTCAGTGGGGTTGATCCGGGCAGTTGCGGTCCGATAGGACTTTCCATTCCTATTTATATGGATCAGGAGTTAAAAACACTTTCTTATTTTGTTACCGGTGCCAACAAGGATCATTATCATATAAAAAATGTCGTACCAGAAAGAGACTTCAAAGTAAGCGGGATAGGAGATTTTCGTTATGCTAAACCAGGAGATAAAGGACCTGATAATCAAGTGCTTCGTTCCTGTCGAGGAATTGAAGTGGGCCACATTTTTTATTTAGGAGACAAATATTCTAAAAAAATGAACATCTATTATTTAGATCAAAAAGGAAATAAGCAACCAGTCAAAATGGGTTGTTATGGTATTGGTATTACCCGTACAATTCAAGCCGTAGTGGAACATAGTCATGACAAAAACGGTATAATATGGCCTAAATCCATAGCTCCTTTTTTGGTGCATATTTGTTTGTTGAACCCACAAGATCAAAAAACAAGGGAAGTAGCAAATCAACTTTACCAATCTCTATGGAAAAAAGGAATAGATACTTTTTTAGATGACAGAGATGAGAAACCAGGAGTGAAGTTCAAAGACGCCGATCTTTTAGGTTTTCCTTTACGGATTAATATAGGCGCCAGAGATAGGATAAAGGGCCTGGTGGAATTAATAATACGCCCGACGGGAAAACGAGAAAAAGTGCCGACTTCATCCACCTTAGAGAAGGTTCTGAGTTGTGTTTAACAGATTGTTCCATAATAACACATATATTCTAGCTTCGTCTTTTCCCCCACTTTTACATATTTTTATAAATTATGTTTTATGGTACAGAGAGTGAAAAATTTTCACTTCTGTAACTTAGAACAACCATAAAAAGTAGATTCTTTTTTATAAGATTCTACCGGGTAAAAACAGAAGAAAAACCATTATTTTTACCGAGATTAAAGGCTGTAAAAACAAGCTATACCCAATAGGATATGATACTCATTTCCACGGGGATAAGCTTTTCCGTAACTTTTCGGTTCTTTCTGCTGGGGCAATCAGCTTTAGTACTGATCTTGTTTGAATTTGTTTGTCTATAAACGGGAAGGCAAATCCTTGCCTTCCCGTCTTGAGGAAACGGAAAGTTACTTTAGTGGCTTTCTGTCCCGCGAAAACGGGGAGCGGTGAACAATCGGTGTATCATTAAAAAAAAAGAAGTGAAACTGGCAGTAGTATATGGATACTCTTAAAAATCCAACGAAAAAACAGAGACTTATATTTGACTGTCTTTACAGGTTATGAAAAAATAAAACCACTTTTTCTAAAGTGGTTAGGAGACTTATTATGAGATTATGGCTTTTTACCTGGGTTACATTTTTTTTATTTTTCACTCAATGCTCTCCTCCTCCTATTGATGGAGTGGGTGATACCGAAAATATCGCGGATGGAGTACGTGCCGGTAAACCCCTTACCTCTTTTTGTTCAGGTGATAACTGTTGTTTAGAACACAGAGAATGTAAACGAGCTTGTAATCGTATTTTCCATAAATCAGCGGATAAAGTCAGGAAACAATGTCATTCTTTGCCTAAAGATACTATTACTGATCTAGAAGATTTAATCCCTATACTAGAAAACCCTATCCTTAAGTCTTTAGAATTGATTAATCCCCAAAAGGAATTTCGCCTTCTATTAGCTTTGGACTATAAGGCTTTTGTTAGAATTATTCAAGCTTACACTATTGATGAAGCAAGAGAGCTTATAATTTGGTTCACCACAAATAAAGCACCTGTAAATGAATTACTTCTATTTAAAGAACCTGTTAGAAATGAAATGATCTATGAAATGTTAGCTTCCGTAGGAGATCGTAGCCGATATGGTGGACCACAAGGAGACACAGGTTTTGCCGTAGAGGAAGGTTTGGCTAAAAAAATCTCTTTTGACGAAAGCTTTTTTCAGCTTATCATTTCCAACTCTAGTTATGACCTACTACAGATGACGCATGAAATGATTAAGGAGGACCTTTGCTCTTTTCAATATGTGGGAACCCGTCATATAGAAACTTGCGTATTAAGAATTTACTGTAAAGAACAACAAAATGATAACTATATCCACTCGGAAGACTTAAGAAATGAAATAGCTCGAAATATAAAAGATGAAGATTTTTTTAATCATATACAAAAAGAAATATTACGCACAGGAGGTTTGGGGGCCACTTTAATAGACCCCATTATGAATAACGATGTCTGTGGTTTTGTTTGTAAAGATGACAATAAAGGTTGTGAATAAATCCTAATTTACGATGAAAGGCACACATAAGGATATGTATATGGTTATCCAGATTTTGAAAAATATAAAAATATTATCTGTTTTACTGCTCGTTTTTTGCTCACTACTTTATTGTAATAATCCAGAAGAGACAGCAAGAGAACGCGCCGTTCGTGAGCGTCTCAGCGATAAAGAAGACTCACCTATTCGATCCACTAATGACGATGATTACTATGGTCGCTATAACTCAAGAGACTATGAGGATCCGTATTGTAAAGATCTTAGGAAAGATTCCGAAAAAAGAGAAGAGTACGAGGAATGTACAACCAGGTGCGAAAAAGTATATCGAAGTGAATCAAGTAAATGTGAAAAACTACCCATAGATCTCATCTCCAAGTTAGATCAACTGTTCTCAGAAATGGAACATATTAGTGCAAGAGAAGATTATCTAGATCGAGAAGTAAATGAATGGGATTTTGGTGTTATGATTGATATTGACACAGCTCCAGTTGTAAAACTCATAAAGGACTGGTCTCAAAGGGAAGTAGGGGAATTTCTGCTTTGGGTAGCTAAAACAAAATCAGTGGCTTTAGCTATCGTGCACCACGATAAGGAAAGTGAAATTTTAAAAGCCAGTTTTACAAAACTGGGAGAGGGTCATGCTAGTGGAAATAATCGTATAAAATATGGAATTGGAGAAAACCTGGAGGGATCAGGATATACCTTCTTGAACATCGCCAGCAATGAAGATAACCCCTTCGCCTTTATCGCCCTTCATAATTTATTAAAAAATATTTGCTCAACCAAAAATTGTAAATTACAAGTGTACTGCTCTAGGAAAGAGTTCACAAACCAGTTGAGCAGGCGAAATCAATGTCACTATGCCAGTGATCAACGATTTAGCAGGTCATTACATTGCTATACTCATGGTCCTAATGTCTGGAATGACTGGGAAGAAATAAATAGGGATAGAGATTTTTACGATTCCCACTTCACAAATAGTGACAAAATTAACGAAGCCGTATGTGACACTCTTTGCCAGACAACAAATTGTAATAGAGACTCCTTATAAAAAATAAAGACAATGAATACAGCCACCACACATCACCATATTGTCCCTCTTAGCATTTATATTAAAGTGTTATCGGCCCTCCTGGTTTTAACAGTTTTAACCGTAATAGTGGCTCAAATGGATTTTGGTATGCTGAACACCTTAATAGCTATGGGTATTGCTACAGTTAAGGCGGCTTTAGTTTTACTTTTTTTCATGCATTTAAAATACGATAACAAGTTATTTCCTGTGATTTTTTTAACAGGGGTGTTTTTACTCGTCGTTATCTTCTTATTCTGCGAACTAGACATTATAACCCGTGTTCCTGAATATTCTGTCTTATAACTCATCGGATATTGCTTTTCCGTAACTTTCAAACGGGAAGCCACTTTGGTGGCTTTCCGCCTCTGGAGCAGCGGGGGTTTTTAAAATCAAAGTTTTAACACATGATCGGTACATAAATTTAAAATTTAAAAAACTTTTCCACTTGTAATATTCCTATATATGTATTTTTATACATCTATAATTATACAGTAAAAAAAATATTATGTATTTTTCTCTAAGAGACTATTTAAAGCTTACCAAATCCGGTATTGTCTTTTTTGCTTTAGTGAGTGCGGGGGCTGGCTACACTTTAGCTTTGCACCTGAGTGCTGAGTATATGTTTTCGGTTCCCTGGCCTTTTCTTTGGTTGTTAGCAGGTTTATATCTGGTTGTCAGCGGTAGTTTTGCTCTCAATCAATCTTACGAGTGGCGTCTGGATCGGACAATGAAACGTACCCAAACCCGGCCCGTGCCTTGTGGAAAGATAACGGCTCTTCAAGCTTTCGCTCTAGGTATAAGCCAAGTCATTTTAGGCTTACTTATACTATTAGCGCTCAAACCTTTAACAGCCGGTCTCGCTTTATTAGCGGTCTTACTCTATAATCTTTTTTACACTGTTTTTTGGAAGAAAAAATGGGTTTTTGCTCCGGTTCCAGGAGCTTTACCAGGTGCTCTACCTGTCATGATTGGTTATTCTGTTCCCTCTTCTTCCATTTTCTCTATAGAAAGTCTTTATTTATTTTTTATCCTTTTTTTATGGCAAATGCCTCACTTTTGGTCCTTAGCTTTACACTATAAGAAAGATTATCAATCAGCCGGTATTCCTGTTCTCCCTCTTAACTTAGGCTTAAATAAAACATTTTATTACATAGGTTTTTATTTATTATCTTACCTAGGATTAGCTCTTCTTTCCCCTTTATTTTTTAAAATGAATGTGATTTATATTTTTATTCTTATTCCTTTTTGTATAAAGGTCTTTTTGGAATTTATAAAATTCTCCAAAAAATTAAACTGGAAGCCTTTTTTTATATGGTTGAATTTGAGTGTATTATTGTTTCTTTGGGGCCCTGTTTTTGACCTTTGGATTTATTCTGCTATTCAATCATGATATATGTCATTTTTAAAATGACTTTGAGCTATTTTTAGAGATCATTAATTTATAATAATAAGTAATCATTAAAAAAAAAGGAGTTTTACTGTGAGAACAAAAAAGAGTTGTGATAGCTGTCTTATGCCGTTTAATAAAGACCTAGGAAAGAGAGAGTCTGATATATATTGTAGTTTTTGTTTTAAAAACGGAGAGTTTTTATATAAAGGAGATTCTCTGAAAGAATTTAAACAACTATGTTATCAGGGAATGAAAGAGAGGAACATTAATAAATATGTGTCCAAGTTATATTGTTTTATGATTGGTTTTGCACCTCGTTGGAAAAAACATAATGATCGGGTTTGAAATGTTCTATCAGGATGAAATTCACCGCTTTCGCGGGACGGAAAGCCACTAAAATGGCTCTTCGTTGAAAAGTTACAGAAAAGCTTGCCCACTTGGAAACGAGGATCATATCCGAAGGATATAAGATCATATAAATAGGAGACCACAAATAAAACTTTATAGTTATTATCGTAGCTCTTGTT
This sequence comes from Bdellovibrionales bacterium, assembly GCA_028819305.1. Taxonomy (GTDB): domain Bacteria; phylum Bdellovibrionota; class Bdellovibrionia; order Bdellovibrionales; family UBA1609; genus JANQSP01. Next base: position 1,830 of record JAPPLY010000021.1, on the reverse strand, counting down.
CTTATCGTGTACGTATTGCTCTTTATTTAAAGGAAATTCCCTTTGAGTATGTACCCATCCATCTCTTAAAACAGGGAGGGGAGCAAAAAAGCGAATGCTATAAAAAGCGGAACCCGGAAGGGCAAGTGCCCTGCCTTATTCATGACAATACAGTTATAACGCAGTCTATGGCTATTTTACAATATCTGGAAGATATTTATCCTTTGCCTGCTTTATTTTCCCATCAACCAGTAAAAAAAGCGACCATCATCAGTATTTGCGAAATTATCAACAGCGGCATACAGCCTTTACAAAATTTAAAAGTGCTCCAATATTTAAAAGCTAATGGAATGGTCAGAGGATCAAGTCAAAATAGGTGGCCTGGTTTTTGGATTTATGAAGGTCTTTTATCTTTAGAGAAAAAAGTGGCTCAAAACAAAGAAAGTCTTTTTGCCGTAGGAAACCATGTAACGGCAGCGGAACTTTTTATTATTCCACAACTTTATAATGCTAGAAGGTTTGATGTGAACTTAAAAGATTTTCCTAGATTGTTGGCTATAGAAGAGTTATGTAAAAGACTGCCTGCCTTTAAAAAAGCCCACCCGGATAGGCAGCCGGATAGCCCATTAAATTCGGAGCAGCAGCAGTAAATAATGAACCGCCCCCTCTCTCTTATTTTTAATAGAAAATTTTGGCCGCTTTGTTGCACTCAGTTCTTTGGAGCTTTTAACGACAATTTTTTTAAAAACGCGCTTATCATTTTAATTGCTTTTCAATCTATGAGTTTAGGGGGCTTCCATCCTGAACAGCTTGTTGCTTTATGTGGTGGTATTTTTATTTTCCCTTTTTTCTTATTTTCCGCTATAGCGGGACAAATAGCGGACAAATATGAGAAAGCCCGACTGATTTTTTATGTAAAAATATTGGAATTTTTTATAATGGTATTAGCTGTATGGGGTTTTATAATGGGCAGCTTACCAATTCTTTTGTCGGTCTTATTTTTGATGGGTTTGCAGTCCGCCCTTTTTAGCCCTTTAAAGTATAGCTATATTCCACAACAGGTGAGCTCTGATAAATTAGTGGAGGCTAATGCTTTACTTCAAAGTTCCACCTTTTTGGCTATTTTAATAGGCACTATCTTTGGGGGTATTGTGATGGCTATCCCTGAGCAAGGGACATGGTATGTGAGTATAGGAGTGATGGGTTTATCTGTTATTGGTTTGCTTTTTAGTGTGTGTATTCCTAAGGCTTCTTCTTTAGATTCGAAGTTATCTATTCAGTATAATCCATTTACAGCTACCTGGAATTTAATACATTATATTTTTACACAAAAAAATATTCGCTTACCTATTTTAGGACTAGCCTGGTTCTGGTTTTATGGCGCTGCCTTGCTTTCTCTTATACCAGGATACGGAAAAAAAGTTTTAGGAGGTAACGAACAGGTGGTGACATTTCTACTCACTTTATTTTCCATTGGTATTGGCTTAGGTTGTATAGCTTGTAAAATCATACCTATAGGGTCTAATTTTTCCGCAATTTTTCGGTTCTTTCCCTTTGGCAGAGGGGTTTTTAAATTTGGAACTTTCAAACATGATCGGTATATTTCTCGGCATCAATTAAAGCTGGGTTTAGTACCTATAGGAGCTTTAGGACTAAGTGTATTTTTATTTGATTTGTTTTTTCAATTTCCTAATTTAACAGACTCTCATCAAAACCTGGTTATGTTTAAAGATTTTATAAAAACCCCTGGTAATTTTAGAGTGATATTTGATTTTAGTATGATGGCTTTCTCAGGGGGTTTATTTTTTGTTCCTTTAATGACTTTTTTACAAACCACATCCTCTAAGCCAC
>JAPPLY010000077.1 GCA_028819305.1 Bdellovibrionales bacterium | reverse complement strand
AAAGCGTCTCTATAGTTTTTGACCTCTTTTATGTCTTCTTTATTAACACCTGATACTTTTTGACCAGCTAAAATCTTTCGGGACTGCTCAAAGGTAAGCTGTGTTCCTTCTATATGAGTTGTATGATGCGTTTCTAAAAGAAAGGCATTTTTACTCATGTTTTTTATCCATTGCTTTGATAAATGAACCGCTTTTAAAAAACCTCTAGCCTGTTCAATCTCCATTAACTGATTGAGTATGGAACGAGTAATTTTAAATTTTGGAGAAAATTTTGTTTTCATTTTATCCTCTTACTTTTTTGTTTTTTGTCCATATCCCTGTGGAATAAGATTTTGCTCCTTCATCCATTGAATAGCTTTTTTTAATTTTTCAGCAGAAAACCTTTTTTTGCTTTTATGCCAGTTGTTTTTTACTTCATTAACAATTTCATTATCTGAAGGAGTTTTGCCTTCCATTAAAAAATCATTCCATACAGCATAAATTGTATCTACAATTTCCGATTGCTCTGTTGTAAATTTCTTAGCAAGAGAAAGGAATTGATTTAATTTTTCTGTATGATCTCCCCAGTATTTATCAAAATAAGGTTTATAGTTATTTAAGTTTTCAAGAGGTTTGTATTTATACATAGAGCCTGTCTTAATAACTTCAAACCATTTATTTCTTTTCATAATTCCTTCCATTTTATAAATAGAATTATCTAAGGGGCCAGCAGCCTCCCTTTTATATGTCCCTTTAAGCGGAATTTGTAAATGAGCTTCACATAAGTAAATTGTCTTCATGAATTTTGTTCTGCCAAAGTGAGGAGTGTCTTTTAACTGAGCAACAATTTCTGCTCCCAGAACTGTTTTTTTAAAGAGAGGAGAGGCTTCTTTTTTTGACCTTTGTATTTGGACTACATTTGTAATTTCTTCTTGAGATTCCCTAACATCAATTTTTCCTGTCACTGCGGAAGTGATTAAAGCAGAACGATACTCTTTTAAAAGCTCAATAGACTTCTTGATTCTTTCTGTTAGGGAATCAATCCGAGAAGTTTCTTTATCAAGGAAATCAACAATCTGTTTTTGTTCTTTTTTCTTAGGAATACAAAATATAAAATTTGAAACCATAGGAAGCCTTAAAGAATCAACTGTTGATTTTGCAGATAATTTTATAACTTCTTCTTTAAATAATTCTTTTATGTAGTAGAAAAAGAACTTCCCGTTCAAGTATTTAAAATTACTAAATTTATAGACTCTCTGATGAAAATCAAATTTTCCATTTACATAATGAAATACCTTTGCTACACCCACTCCATCTCCTGCTGTTAATACCGCTTCACCATTAAAACTCCATGAGTTAATTCTTTCTATTGTTTGTGAACGCACAAAAAACGGATAAGATCCGTTCTGCATTTTGTCCTCTGTATCTCTTTCCCCTGTAGATATTTCTGAAATAAACTTTAATCTCTTTACTTCCCAATGCTTTGGTATTTTTCCAAGCCATTCCACACCTGGATCTTTATAGGAAGGATAAGGCTTATTTTTTTGTTTATTATGATGATTTGTCATTGGCTTACTTCCTTGTTTAGCCTGCTAGCCACTTTGTAATTGTTTTTAATTCACTATTTCTAAAACCACTCTGTATTTTTATAGTTCAAATGTCTTTTGTTTTTTCTTCTTTTTATATCTTGCTTTTTTTCTGGTCCGTGAAGAATCTATTTTTGTATTTTTTGATTTATTAGAATCAGTAGTAATCTTCTTTTTCACTTTTGACTTGCTCTTGGTAAAATATTGTTTTTCCAGATTTTTAATCTCTCTATCAAAATCCGATTCAAACAAGCGATCTTGAGTGATGCGATATTTTTCAAATTCATCTTCCGCAAACTTTTTAGCTACCTCTTTACTGATTTTTCCAGCATTTCTTAAAATTTGCCTTTCATCAAATTTGAGAAACTGATCCAATCGTTTAGACCAGTCTTCCATTGTCATAGGAATTTTTCTTTTTGCCCTCTCTTCCGCTAAATCCAAATAGGCACTCACAATTCTTCCCATCGATTCCAATTCTTCTTGTGTCAGATAATTTTTAGCAATAACAACATCCGTTTTTAATATCTTTCCTTTTGGACTATTTTCCCAACTACTAAGCCCCATATTTTTTGTCTTGCTATTAGCTCTTCTTTTTATAAGCTCTGCCGCTGTTCGTCCATGAATGGCATAATGAAGCTTGTTTTGAACTTTAGCAAAAAACTTCTGAGTTACAGGGGATTTTTGATTATAATCAATACTGGTTGAATAAATATCTGTAATTTTCTGATAAAAACGTCTTTCACTGAGTCGTATTTCCCGAATTTCAGACAGCAAATGCTCAAAATAATCTTCGTTTAAAAAACTTCCATTTTCTAGCCGTTTTTTATCTAAAACATAGCCTTTTATAGCAAACTCTCTTAAAATCTGAGTGGCCCACTGACGAAACTGAGTCGCGCGGGTTGAGTTCACACGATAACCAACAGATATAATCGCATCAAGGTTATAAAACAGAGTATTGTAGCTTTTTCCGTCAGAGGCAGTTACTCGAATTTTTCGAGCCACTGACTGCTCATTCAATTCTCCGCTATTAAAAATTTCCTTGAGATGATAAGTGATTGTATGAGCTTTCACAGCAAACAACTGAGCCATAAGCTTTTGTGTAAGCCAAATTGTCTCATTTTCATAGCGAACCTCAATAAGATCAGCGTCCCCTTGGCTTGTAAAAATAAGAAACTCTGCCGTGCTGTTTCTAATAATCAATTTTTTAGTTTCTTTTTTTTTCATTGCTTTTAGCTCACCATTTGTGAAAGCATTCCTGCAATCTCTTTTTCTATCTTTTGTAAGTCTGTTTCAATTTCTGATAAGGAACGGGGAGGATTGTATTTGTAAAAATAACGATTGAAATTGATTTCATATCCAACTTTTGTTTTTGACTTATCAACCCAAGCATCAGGCACATGAGGCAAAACCTCTTTTTCCATATAAGCTGTAATATCCTCTTTTAGTGGAACATTTTCATAATCTCTTAGTTCTGAATCAGGCTCAGGCTTTCCTTTAGAATTTTTGCAAATATCTGCTGTTTCATCTCTCTCAGAAAGAGATTGCAGAATAGCTTTAAAAAGACTTGGTGATATTTGAAGATTGGCTTCTTTAAACTCTTCTTTTAAAAATCTAATAATTTTTTCTCTATTTTTTATTATATTTTTTGATTTTAATTTGGATAGAACAACAAGAATATTCTCTTGCAGTTTTTTACCTTTCTTTACCTCTTCTTCAGCCTCCTTTGTTTTCTTTCTCTTTTTGCTTATGGCAAGATTGAGAAAAGCTTTAGATTCTTTTAATTTTGAAAGACGCTCATCATTGACTTGAAAGTTCAATCTTAAAGGACGCTCTACAGTAATCCGGTGGTAACCAAAGTCCTCACTGTCAAAGATACGAACAAACTCTCCCTCTTTAAAATCACCATATAGTTTTGTAATAGTGTCTTTTTGTTCTTCAGTTATTTGATGCCTTTTTTTACCAAGGCTTTTTCTCATTTTTTCAAAAAAAGAAACTGCGTTAATAAGCTGGATTTTCTTTTTTCGATGTTTTTCTTTTCTGTTTGTGAGAATCCAGATATAAGTATGAATGCCTGTATTATAGAAGAGCTGATCCGGTAAGGCTACAATAGCTTCCAGCCAGTCATTTTCAATAATCCATTTTCGTATTTCACTTTCTCCTGAACCAGCCCCTCCTGTAAATAAAGGAGAACCATTAAATACAATAGCCAGTCTTGTTCCTCCCTCTTTTAGTCCTTTTATTTTGCTAATCATGTGCTGAAGGAAAAGCAAAGAGCCATCACTTATTCTAGGAAGACCTGCTCCAAATCTCCCCCCAAAACCTTGTTCAGAATGTTCCTTTTTTACAACGTCCTCTTCTGGCTTCCATTCCACTCCAAAGGGAGGATTTGCCAACATATAGCCGAAAGTTTTTTGTGAAAACTGATCTGCTGTAAAGCTGTTACCAAACTGAATATGCTCTATATCTTGCCCTTTTATCATCATATCTGAACCACAAACAGCATAGGCTTCAGAATTGTAATCTTGTCCAAATACTTCTAACTGCGCTTGAGGATTCAATTCTCTGACGAAATCTGATGAAACAGAAAGCATTCCTCCTGTCCCACAAGCTGGGTCAAAAAGAGTCTTGATAATGCCTTTTTGTATTAAAATATCATTATCAGGAAGGAAAATAAGATTTACCATAAGACGGATAACTTCACGAGGAGTAAAATGATCCCCTGCCTCTTCGTTGCTGGCTTCATTAAACCTTCTGATTAGTTCTTCAAAAATATAACCCATTTGAATATTCCTGACCTTATCAGGGTGTAGATCCACTTCACAGAACTTTGAAATAACTTTATAAAGACGATTATGCTTCTCCAGCTCTGCAATCTCTTTTTCAAATTTGAAATGCTCAATGATTTTTCTGGCTCTTTCAGAAAAGCCTTTCATAAAGTTTGTAAGGTTAGCTGAAATATTGTCTGGATCAGCTTTCAATCGCTTAAAGGTAAATTTGCTTTTATTGTGAAATTTTTGTCCAGCTACTCTATTTAAAATAGGCTCTATGTTTTTAACTTTACTTCCTTTTAAACTTTTTATTTTTGCCAATACTTTTTCTTTTGTTGGCTCTAATACACAGTCCAACCTCCGCAACACTATAAGCGGAAGCATAACTTTTTTATATTGATTGGGACGATAGGGGCCACGCAACAGTTCTGCCACTTGCCAGATAAAACTGACTATTTCATTATGACTCATCTTATTTTGGCCTCATAGAAGTAGTTTCCAAGTTGTCTTGTAAATTGTTTCATATATTTAGGTAATTGACAGGTCAGCTTCTTAGAAAACAAGACTATAGTCTTTAAAGACTTTAGAAAACTTTCTACTTGAAACAACTCTAACACCCTATGAAACCTTTGCTATAATCCACTTACTGAGATCAGAATCAATAGCTAGCTCTGCAATTTCATTTGCAGATAATAATCTCACCTTGCTATCATTTATTTTTTGAGATGGTGTTCCTTTAAATGTGTGATATACATAATAGAACTTATGATATTGATCCATTGAACTAAAGTCTTTAAGATATTTATCCAACTCAGTACTGTCTGTACTGGATTTTACTTGAACTAAACATTTTTCTCCTGTTACAGGAGCTTTTAAATCCAAATCAAGGGTTTTAGCCGTTTTACCTACTGAAGAAACACGTTGCCATCCTGCTTGAGTAAATATCAAATCAACCAACACCTCAAAATCCTGCCATGTTAATTGTTGAATTAAATTACATAAATTTTGTTGTAAACTCTTGTATGAATCTTCTGTTTCTAAAACCTCTTTTGATTTTTCTGCATTTATTTTCCTAAGAAGATATTTCTCCTCTTCAACAGTACAAATCGTACCTCTAAAACCTTGTGTTTTTAATAGGTTTCCACTGATGTTTTCCATATAAAGCGGATTGCCTTCAATATCTTTATCAGACCACTCAGATATACATGATCTTTCTCTGATATTGTCATTATTTAAAGAAACGCCTGCTTTTGCTTTTGTCCACCAAAGTTTATTGTCATAAAAAGTAATCCAAATTGTATCTTCAGAAGCTTCAAAGAAATGTCTTATTTGAGTAATATATTTAGAGGCAGTTTTCTGCTTCGTGCCTGATTTGATGTAGTGATCTTTAACTTTATTCCATTCACCATTTAGGCATAGTTGAAAGTCGGCTGTTTCATAACCCAGTCTTAAGGTATTTGATTTACGAATACAGTCTGATTCTGGAATGTCCCTCATATATGGACAGTTGCTAAGCATCAAGCAATGCGTTAAAG
>JAPPLY010000047.1:43452-55184 GCA_028819305.1 Bdellovibrionales bacterium | reverse complement strand
GGATAGGAGAGGCCGGATTACCTCTATTGGAGAGAGGCTTTGAAACAGGCGATCAGGATTTGCAAAAGGAAGCTCTGAGGTCAGCGAGCTTGATGGGAGAGGCTTCTATTCCTGTGTTAAAGCGTGTTTTGAAAAACAAAAATTTGACCGAAAAAATAAAAATAGATATTAGAAAACTGTTAAATAAATGGAATTGAGAATAAGTATCTATGTTTTTTAACTTTCTCCTGTTTATTAAAATGAACAATCCCATTTTTTTCAAAAGAGATTAGGAATGGGGATCAAACAAGCAAACAAGCTCAGATAATTAATATATGAGTTATACATAAAATTCAATAGTTTATCTATTGTTATTAGTGTGTGAGGTTGTTCTGAGTGCAATCGAACACTTTAATTTTATAAATGAGCCATTTTTTTTCTTTTGCCCAATTTAAGATAGCATTACAAGACGCTTTTTTGTCTTCCTTTGCTACTCTAATATTAAAAGTAACTTCGGCTGTTTTTTTATACCTATCGGGTATTATCCCCGTTTTCACAGGGATAAGCTTTTCCGTACTTTTTAGTTCTTTCCCCTTGGCAACCGAGTCTTTAAAATCGGAATTTTCAAACACGATCGGTATATCTTCAGAAGAATCTATTTTCACATTGATTTCCTGTTTTTCTGGTAAATCCACTTGCCATTTATTATTGTCGGACCTCCTAAAATAAACCAACATAGAAGATCGTAAATCAGCTAAAGAGCTATCCTGATATACATGTCCATTGATATGGATTTCATACTCTACAGAAAAATGAATGTGTTTTGACATGATATTAACTTTTTTGAGCATAGCCGGAGTGGAAAGAGGAGTGGAAGATGGTACAGCTAACTTCAGCAGTTTTACTGTTGTTTTTTTGATATATTTTTCGTCACTTTGGAAAAAATAAAAAGACGCTACTATTAGTAGCACTATTACCAATAAAACATATATTAGGTTTTTATTCATAGAAATTATCATGTCAAAAGATAACCATATCGCTATTCGTATTTTGAAATTTTTTATGAGCTTTTTTTCTTTTACCCATAGTGCTTTCTTCCGTTTTGCATTTTGCCGTTTTTACCTCAATAGGAAACCACAAAAATTCAAACCAGAGGAGTATAACTCCTACTCCAGTTTAAAATCCAATTGTACTTTTAATCCTTTTTGCTCAACTGGTTTTCCATTTTCCACTTTAGGGCGATACTTCCATTTGCGTAAAGCTTTGATGGCTGCTCGATCAAATATATTAGAGGGCTTAGCCGCCAGCACTTGTACACCACTCACCATGCCTGTAGGGGTAATATCAAACTGCAACCTTACCCACCCCTCTATGCCTTGCATAGCTGCTTTTCTTGGATATTGCGGTTCAATTCGAACTAAAGGGGTGACCTCAGATCCTAAGTTAGCTCCGCCAAAGCCTCCTACAGCCGGACCACCCGATCTTAAAACAGATTTTATGTCCGGCATGTTCATTTGCGGGTTTATTTTTTCAGGCTTAGGTAAAGCTGCGGAAAGCATTTTCATTTTAGGTGGTTTCATCTGTTTTGGTTTTTTTTCTGGTAGTTTTCTGATTTTTTCGTCCAGAAAAGAACGAGGCTTAACACGGATAAACTCAATCAAACCAGCCATATCCGTTTTTTTCTTAAGATCAGGTGTGTCGGAAATGAGGACAGACATGAAATAAAAAAGCACAAGTGTAGTGAGAAGGGCTAAAGATACACAAGCCCCCATTTTTACAAGTTTATTTTTTTGTAAATAAATTTTTATTTTCATAATTCAAGATCAAGCTTTTATAGCACTAATTTTCTTTTTCCCTCTAGTGAAACTATTACGATTGTATTTAATTCTCCTAACCCTTGTTTTATAGGGCTGATCTCCTTTTTCCTATTAGTAAATATTGAAATCTAAACCTACATCCTTTTGGATGCAAGGGAAAAATTTGTAATTACACTTGTCCGGTGTAGATTTTTAGGTAGTCATTTCATACATTAGAGAACAGGCTACAAAAGTGAGTTCGGCTCCCTGTTTCCACGGGGACAAGCTTAACACTGAATGAAGCAACTAGATTCCCGCTTTCGCGGGACTGAAGGCCCTTAGAGGGCCTTCAGTTTTGTGGAAAAACGCATGTTTGTTTGAACCTTTTGCAGTCTGCTCTCCAATGTTATATTTTTTCATTTACAAAAATCTGAAACTTCAAATATGTTGTTATAGTTTACAACATAAGTTTTTTTATGTATAGTGCAGGTGGGTCTTATATTTATACTGCTCCGGTATAGAAAAATACCCTTCAGAGTCTCTTTTCCCTTGTAAGAAAAAAAGAGACAATCGGAAAAACTTATCCTCTTGAAAAAGAGATCAAACCGGATTGGTATATGTCTTATATTAAAAAAACTTTAACAACGGGTGAAACCATTATTGTCTCTAAGAGATATCATTGGGTGTTTTGGTTTTGGCCTCTTGTTCGCTTAATTGTTCCCTTCCTTGTTATCATCTGTGGTATAATGGCATGGAATGGAGGTGTCTTTTCTCCTTTTGTAATGACTATCATTATATTATTTGCTGCCAGTTTTATAGTTTTACTTTTTGTTTTGTTTATTAAGCACATATCCACTGAAAATGTAGCTACAAACAAAAGAGTTATTTTTAAAAGGGGTTTTATTAGATCGGATACGGACGAACTCAGAAATGAAAATATTGAGAACATACAGATTAAGCAGTCCATACTAGGAAGAATATTGGGTTACGGAAACTTGGAATTTGGAGGCACAGGAGGCTCCCCTGTTGTTTTTAAAACAATACCGAATCCTATTGCTGTAAAAAAAGAAATTGAAAGTATGATTTATGAGACTTGATTTTTGTGTTAGAAATTAATTAGTTCAAATCCATTTAAAAAAATTCAAAATGATGACGATATTTTCTATCATCACTTTATACCCTCCATTGTCTCTTCTCACTTGTATGTATTACCTCTAGACAGAGGTGAAAAAATTACACTTATCTCTTAAATCGGAGTATATAAGTAAATTAGTTATGGACCTCTACAGGAAAGGTGTGGTAGTTTTTTTGATATTTGAAATTAAAAAGTGGAGGGTGTATTAAATGACAACTATATTGAAAAATCGCAAAAGGGTTGTAAATCTGTCATGGGCTTTATTTACTTTAATTCTAGTAGGTAGTGGTTGTGAAAAATCAACCAGACAAAATATAATCAGTACAGAGTTCAATAAGGTTAAACAAGTAGTGAAAGAAGTGGAAGCTACTTTAGATCAGAAAGAAAAGGAATTAGAGGAACTGCAAGCTGCTTTAGATCAAAAAGAAACAGTAGCGGAAGCCGTACAAGCTAATGTAGATCAGAAAGAAAAGGAATTAGAGGAACTGCAAGCTGCTTTAGATCAAAAAGAAACAGTAGCGGAAGCCGTACAAGCTAATGTAGATCAGAAAGAAAAGGAGTTAGAGGAACTGCAAGCTGCTTTAGATCAAAAAGAAACAGAATTAAACGATCTTAAAAATCAGTTGACAGAAGCCACAAAAGAGGAAGAGGTTTATATCATCGTTCCTCAAGGCGAAATCTTTATGAGACAGCATGGTGCTCCTCCTTATTATGGGGCTAGATTGGATATTTCTTATAAATCTGCCAATGGCAATGTAGTTACAAAAAGTCTAAGTCATGATGTGTGTCTAATTGTAAAACAAAGTGAATTTGCATCTAAAATTCAGAAAATAGAAGCCTATACTACAGTGATCACAAAATATACTATATGTGATAATACAACTGTGGACTCAGCAGGGGATGACACTGCTTCAGCAGGAGATGACACTGCTTTAAAAGAAGATGGTCCTACTACTCTGTGTGTACCTGCTCATTACACTGTTATGAGTACAGGAACTTATATTCCTAATCACCGTGATATTTGGGTAGCAAATAATGTCAGCGGAGATAAAGAAGGTGTAAAAGCAAGACATGAAAAGTACATAGAAATTACCTACCCCATTATTTATCCCGATGGAAATACAGGTACTTCTTCTCATATTCTACGTATCGTCAGAGATAAGATAATTAACACTTTTATAGATCGAGAGAACTGTCTATCGGAAGTCGTTTTATAAAAGTCCTATTTGAAAGCTAATAGAGGGGGAATGCCGCATGGGTCCTCTTCCTTCCTTACTTAAACAAAATAGAGCTGAAATATTGCCGAGAATAGTTGATACTCTTTACAAGAGCTAAAACAGCTTAAGCTTCTTTGCGAGCAAGCTAGCTTTATAACACCATAGCCCTTAAATTTCCTGCTCTTAACAGCTTGTCGGATTTTCGGGTCTCGCGTATTTATGATCCTCAATCCATAGTTTAACATATCTTTTCTGGATTCAACCGGAATCTTAGAAAAAAAAGACTTAAAATCTTCCTCTTGAAGAGATTTTTTCCACTTAAGGGGCTTTTTCCCATGATAAAAAAGCACAGTGATTATAGACTGTGGATGACCCATCTGTTGGATACTGTGCTTTCGTATTAAAATCTGATAGTCTAAAAGTTGGCTAAACAGGTTTTTATCATAAAAGCTTTTATGTTCTAAGAGAATGAATATTTTTACCCGGCTTTGTGGAACCTTTTTAAAAGGGAGAGAAAAAACAAGGTCTGCTCTTTTTTCTTCAAAATGACATTAATGAAATTGGTTTACCAAATTTTCAAACAACTCTCCTCTTTCTTCATAAGAGTTAAAAGTGTCAAAGCTGGGGCAACCAGGGGAAAGTAACACTGTATCTCCAATACGGGATTTTTGATAAGCAACGAGAATAGCCTCTTCAAAAGTACCAATCACAAAAGTTTCTGAATAATCTCCTATTTGCCGATTGATTTTTTCTTTAGCTTCTCCCACTAAAATTAAGTTTTTTACTTTTCGTTGAATACGCTCCGCCAGGGGCTTATAATTTAAACTAGTATCTTTTCCCCCCATAATCAGGATCACATTATCTTCAAAATTATCTAGGGCACGCATGACGGAATGCACATTGGTAGCCTTGGAGTCATTGTAAAAATTGACCCCCCCCACTCTTCTTACATAACTAAGACGATGAGTGCGACCTGTGTAAGAGGAAATAACTTTTTGTATGCTCTCCCAATCCGCTCCATTCATTCGGGCGGTGAGAATAGCTGCCATAATATTTTCATGAGAGTGTCCACCCTTTAGCTTATTATTTTCAATACTGTAATATTCGATTTCCGGCCCTATACGCATCCGTATCTGATTACCTATTAAGATAGCTCCACCAATTTTCATAATTTGAGACTCTAGTGATTTTTTCCTGGAAAAATACCGAAGACACCCTTTTTGCACCCCAGGATCACGAGCCAACTCCAAAATGGCTCTATCATCTGCATTCAAAATAATAGTTGTTTGAGCTGACACATTTTTAAATATTCTTCTCTTGGCGTTGACATATTCTTCCATACTGCGATAACGATCTAAATGATCTTCAGCTAAATTAGTGAATACAATATTTTTTGGAGTGGTATTATTTATATGTTCCAGCATAAAACTGGAAGCTTCTATAACCAAAAAATCGGCTTTTTCCTCTTCATACAAGTACCTACTTAAGGGTTCCCCAAAATTCCCCCCTGCCCAAGGGCGTTTTCCTGATTCCTTAAGAGCACGGTATATCAGATCCGCGGTCGTGGTTTTTCCATTAGTACCAGTTACAACTAAAAGAGGAGTCTTAGTAAATCGGGTGCAGAACTCAAACTCTCCAGTTACCTCCACTCCTTGAGCCTTTACATATTCAAATAATTTTAAATGGGAGGGAACCCCAGGGCTTAAAATCACATGATGTTTATTTAAAAAACTCTTTGGAGCATGGCCCTCTAACTCCAACTGAAGAGGTAAGTCTTTTACCTGTTCCAGGTAACGAGCTAATTCCGCCTCCGATTTATGATCGCTGATAGTCACTTTAGCTCCATTTTTTACTAAAAAATGGGCTAAAGACACACCTGTTTTTGCCAAGCCTACAATTAAAATTTCCTTATCTTTTAAATCACTAAGTTCCAAAGATATTCTCCTTTTTTATTAGATCCATTTATTACATCGAACAGGTTAGAAACTTACACCCCCGCCCTTCATTCACCCTTGGAAAGAAACTAACAGACACCACAAAACCTTGTTCCCGTAGAACAAGACACTCATCCCCCCCTGCCGAAAACAAGCTTCAGGGAGATCAAACCAGATCAGTATAACATAATATTCTTCACAACAGCCACTCCCCTATAAATCATCTTAATTTTAAAGTGGCTAGGCTAATAACCGCTAATAAGCAAGCTACAATCCAAAACCGTACAATGATTTTAGACTCCTCCATTCCTTTTAACTCAAAATGATGGTGTAGAGGAGCCATAGCAAAAATTCTTCTACCCGTCATCTTAAAACTGATGACTTGCAAAATCACTGATAAAGTTTCTGCGACAAACACACCTCCTAAAATAAGCATAAGAAGTTCATTTTTAGTAAACACCGCCAGTGTACCTAAAAAAGCACCTAAGCTTAAACTACCTGTATCCCCCATGAAAATTTGAGCAGGATAAGAATTATACCATAAAAAACCCAATCCACCGGCTACGACAGATATAGCTAAAGGTGTCAACTCTCCTGCACCAGCTATAAAAGGAATGCCCAAGTATGAAGCCAGGTTAAAATGTCCCGCCATATAGGCAAAAATACTCAAAGCTCCAGCACAGACCATGACGGGCACAATGGCCAAGCCATCCAAGCCATCCGTCAGATTAACCGCATTGGCGCAACCCGTAATCACAAAACTACCAAATAAAATATAAGACCAAGATAAATCAAAAGCCAGGTTTTTAAAAAAGGGGATATATAAGACAGGCTCTATCTGATGAGTGTAAATCAGTATCGTTAATGTAATTCCAGAAATGCCAAACTCATATAATAAACGATATCGAGGAGGAATACCTCTAAAGTTTTTCCACCGGCTTTTTATAAAATCATCCCAAAAACCAATAGCTCCGAAGCCCACCAACATAATTAGCCCCCCCCAGACCAGAGGTTCAGATAAATCCACCCAAAGAAAGGAACTTAATAGGAGAGCCAGTAAAACCAACCCTCCCCCCATAGTGGGAGTGCCGCTTTTTTTCTGATGAGAGTCAGGGCCATCTAAGTTAATAGCTTCTCCCATATCCTTTTTACTCATCTTCCTGATAAAATAAGGGGCAAAGAACCAGCATATAAAAAAAGCCGTAAAAAAAGCTAAAAAAGACCGAAAGGTAATGTAACGGAAAACATTGAAAACAGAGATAGAATCAGATAATTCAAATAACCATTTGTAAATCATAGAATACTACTAGCAAAAGGATATGCTAATAGCAAGTTTATGAAGAGGATGACTGCGTTGCACATTCCTCCTTTTGAGGCTGGAAGTGCGTAAGTACTTTTTCCATCTGCATTTTTCTTGAAGCTTTAAACGCCACTACAGTGGAAGGGCTAAGTAAGGGGAGAATTTTTTTTACAATAGCTAGGTCAAAATTTTTGGAACAATAGACTTCGGCTTTATAATCTTGTTCCTTAAGGATCTTCTCGAAAGAAGAAGCTTGGTCACCTATCAACCAAATTAAAGTGACCGGGCTTTGAACCAACTTATGAGCTACATCCATTTGAAGCTTCCTTAGATAGGCTCCTAATTCCATAAAATCACCTAAAATCAAAATTTTTTCCGCTTTTATGGCAGGAGATAGAAAATAATCCAGCAAAGCCATTACACTTTCGTAACTGGCATTATAAGCATCAAACAAAGCTTGAGCACCGGAGGAAAGAGGTATCCATTGGTTTCTCCCTTCCGGTAAACGGCAAAGGGATAGATTTTGCCATATCTGATGTTCTATTCCACCGGCAGCCAGAGCTAAAGCACTAGCTGCCATGAGATTATTTAAATGAGCGGCGCCTACTACTGGTACAATAACGGAACCAGACACCCCCTGCAAATGACCCGTCATGGATAGACTATATTTATTGATCTGCTTAACCTGAAAAAAAACATCCGCTTTTGGATTTTGTGAAGAAAAACAAAGGGCTTTTCTCGTTTTATCGTGTCGGTTCCATCGCTCATACATAGCTTTGGTATAAGAATCATCTAAGTTAAATACACCAATGGCTTTTGGTGAGTTAATATAAATTTCTTCTTTTTCCCTAGCTATACCCGCTTTATCACCCAACATTCCTATATGAGAGGAACCTACTTGCGTTACAGTTACAATATCCGGCTGAGCAAGTTGGCATAAGGTTTTTATTTCCCCTTTTTGGTTCATCCCTATTTCCTGAATCACCATTTTCGTATTTTCTGTAGCGGATAAAAGAGTAAGAGGCACACCATACGTATTATTGAAGCTTTTAGGGCTAGCTATAATCGTTTCCCATGAAAAGCCTCCTGGAAGGTCCGCACCAGTCAAACCCTTTGGATTTAGAAGAGTTAAACAAAAGTTTTTTGTTGTAGTCTTACCAGTGGAACCGGTAATACCGATTACAGAGAATTTGAGTTTTTGTCTCCACCAGGAAGCCAGCCGGTGTAGGGCTTTTAAAGTATCATCCACCTGTATAATTGTTACTGAATTTGTGTTAAAAGAGACTGTTTTATGAACAATTAAAATATTTGCCCCTTTTTTTAAAGCCTGATCCAAAAAATCATGCCCATCAAATTGAGCGCCTTTGATTGCAAAAAAAATTTTCTGGTTTAAATCGGCTTCACGGGAATCAATAGATACACCTCGAAAAGGTGTATGATATTTTTTTTGTAAAAAACAGCCCTCTATAACGGAGCAAAGCTCTTCTGTATTTAAGTTCATTGTTTTGACTTAGAGTTAATCCTGAACAAAGAAAAAAAGCAAGCAGCAAATGGAAGATATTCAAGTTACTATATAGTCGGTTCTGAAAAATTTTGAATGAAAGAAGCTTTTTCTTGTTAACATTACCTTTTTAAAATAACAAAAATATAAAGAAAATCAAATTGTTGAAACTTTTTCAGAGCCGACTAAATACCTTTTATATTGAAAAATGCCATTTCATTTATCATTGTAATATACTAAACTAGGATAAATAGGGAATATTATTCTGGAGACAGGTAAAACAAAAAGAGCTATTTTAAATACATAAGTGCAGCATCTATAAAAACAGTGTCTGTTTTTCTTCTGAAAAATTAAGCTCTTTATCCAATTCTTTCCAATTAGGTACATGAAGACTCATCAAAGCCTGAAAGAGTTTTCCATGGTTGGGGATTTTTAAATGCAAAAGCTCGTGCACAATAACATAAGTTTGAAGTTCTTTTCTTTTAAACAACAGATCACTATTAAAATAAACCACTCCGTCAGATGAACAATACCCCCATTTTTTCATTCTTTCTAATTGAATACCATAGGGAAAAACCTGGAGTTTTTTAGACCATATTTTTATTTCATTTTTAAAATTTTTGATTTCTTCATCTATTTTCACTTTCACATCCACCTCTTTGTCTCCGAATGAGAGCAGGTATGGGTTTGTGTTATATCTATCCCCTGATCTTGAAAGATTTTTACAAGTTTCCCCTCAACTAAAGATTCCACTAAAGCTCCCCATCGTTGATTAAACCGACCTCCGATTTTTTGTATTTCCCTCTCTGTTTCTTTTTGGCTGGCACGAATCTCTTTCATGTCCTCTTTGTGGCTGGCACGAATCTCTTCCATTTCCCTCTTTGCTTCTTTATGACCGTCGGCAACTTCTTTTAAAATACCCCAAATTTCATCTGCCGACGATATTGTGGATTTATTCATATTGCTCTCCTTTTTTTATAATATCACAGTTATTTTGTTTTTAAAAAACAACTAGCAAAATCTGTGCCTAATTTTTTAATTTACATACTTAAGAAAATTAGGCTGTTTCTCGGCTTTCAGTAAAATACAAAACAACAAAATCCGTATTTTAATCTTTAAATATTCAGATATCGGATTTTTAATTTACAGAAGTAAAGATACGACAGGAGCCAGTGGTAAAAGTTTTACTCCTAATAGGCATACAAGATAAGAAGCGGAAGAGAGTGTCGAGGTATATATGTGAGATTCCCGCTTTCGCGGGACGGGAAGGCGACAACTTGCCTTCCCGTTTACAAGGCTGGATTCCTGCTTCCTCGGGAATAACTAAGTAGAACCAGAGAATCACAAGCTATTGATATTATTCATTTATTGCATCGTATTGTGTTGGATTAGGAAAAATCTTTTAAAAAGAGAGTACCCCTAGACTAGAGGCTTATAAAATGCCATATAGAGAGCTTCTCTCTAATGAAAGCCTTGGGAAATAACTAATGAAATGATATGTATTTTAGTATTAGGTTTAAAAAATTTAGGAATGAATAATCCCTGAAAAAGGGGCTGGTTATAAGACCACTTTTCTAAACTATTATTTTTCGAGAATAAAGTGCTTTTGTAAAGTGTAACAGATAAACTCTATTGGATTAACAGATGATTATACTAATCTTGTCTGAATTTTTTGGTTTCTGTAAGCTTCTTACCAAGAGTAAAAGGAGGGAGCAAACCTATCCCATGAAACCTATCCTCACAGAAGCGAGGAAGGGGGATTCCTTAATGGCGTGGTTTAAAAAACTGATTTTTATTTTATTTTTTCTTTTTGTGGGTTGTTCTGATGACGAAGAAAAAGAAACTTTATATACATTCCCTCCCCTTTCGCAAGGGCAGCTCATTGACCTTAGAAAAACATCAGAAAAGATGGAAGGTTTTTTCATTACAACGGATTTAAGCGATCTAGACCCATCCTGGGCGGAACGAGGTTATTATCTTTATGTGTGTGTGCGGTTTTTAAACGACCCCACCGTAAATGAAAAGTTAAAAAAGTCCGCTATTCCTTTATTAGTTCAGGTCAGCACTCATGAAGATAAACCCACAGCAGAATCGGTTGTGCTTCTACATCCTCAAACCATGAAATCAGGGGATGGAATATTTTATTATGAAGAAAGGCAATTATTTCAGTTTACAGATTCCTCTATTATTATAAGAGATGTGGAATATAATATATTTGATATGATCGTGAATCCCAAGGGTAAAATAACCCGTCTTTCCTTTGTTAGAAAAGATGTTAAGCCGGAGCAGCTAAAAGAGCGATTTGCTTCTGAGGATAACGAAGACGGAGAGGAGGAAGAAGAAGACGCTGAGGATGAGAACAAGGAGGAGGAGGAGGAGGACGATGACGGGGAAGAAGAGCAAAAAAATCTATTCTTAGAAGTGACTTCCTTTGCAAAGCAGTTTTCCAGTTCCTGCGATAATTGGGCTATATTAAACTATAAGCACTCACAAGAATTACCAGCGTACTTGCAAACAGGATTCAGTAGTGAAAAAAGTGGAGAAATCGAAAACAAAGGCTCCACAGAAAAAGAAAGCAGCACTACTTCTCAAGATTCCAGATCTCCGGTTCCCCCTGTTCAATCACCTGCTCCCATACCGGAAAATACTCCTTATGTCCCTGCACCTCAATGAAGCTTATAAGGAGACTCCCGCCTTCGCGGGGCTGACAACATTCCCGTAAAGCCTTTCATTCCTGTAAAGCCTTTCATTCCCGCGTAAGCGGGAATCCAGTAAATGAAGGAGACCCCCGCCTTCGCGGGGGTGACAGCATCGCGGGGATGACAACATCGTGGGGGTGACAGAATCGCGGGGATGACAACATCGTGGGG
>JAPPLY010000047.1:0-43352 GCA_028819305.1 Bdellovibrionales bacterium | reverse complement strand
TGACAACATCGTGGGGGTGACAGAATCGCGGGGATGACAACATCGTGGGGATGACAACATCGTGGGGGTGACAGAATCGCGGGGATGACAACATCGCGGGGATGACAATATTCCCGCTTGCAAAGAAGATGTAATCCACTTTCATCTGAAATCTGAACCACTTTAAATTTCAAATTAAACCAGTATAAGCGATTTAAGATATACAATCAAAAAGTATATCTTGTACTCATCTTACTTTTAATCTATATCTTTCCTATACCAATCTGGTTTGATCCCTACGAAAGCCCGGGGGCGAGGAAAAGGTTTTGTAGTTTCTGTAAGCTTCTTCCCAAGGGAAGCTTCTTTCTAAGGATAAGCGGAGGGAGCAAATCTGTCCCTGTGAAGTTTGTCCCCGCGAAAGCAAGGAACGGAGTTTCTATACCAAATCGGTATGTTTTTTGCATCTATAAGAGGATGGGGATTTATGAAACTTCATTTACTAAAAGTCCTTTTGTTGAGTTTGTCTTTAGTGTCTTGTTTTAAAAAAAAACAAAGCGATCATTCCACTTTGCCTTTAAAAGAAACATTTCGCTTCAATATAGGTTCTGAGCCACCCACTCTGGATTGGAATAAGGCCACGGACACCACATCTAGTCTAATTGTGGATAATATCATGGATGGTCTGCTCAATTATGATTTTTCAAAAAAACCAGCCGGATTAAAACCAGCTTTAGCAAAAAAATGGAGCTCCACTCCCGATGGAAAGATATGGACTTTTACGATGAGAAAGGGGGTTAAATGGAGTGATGGAAAAGAATTTAGAGCCTCCCATATCAAGGATGGGTGGGAAAGACTACTAAATCCTAAAACTGCTTCTGAGTATGCCTATTTTTTATACCCTATTAAAAATGCAAGGGCCTATAGTGAAGGAAAGATAAAAGATTTTTCTCAAGTAGGAGTCTCTATTAACGAACAGGGACAGTTAGTGGTAGAGCTTAAAAAAGGGAAAAGCTATTTTCCTTATTTCGTCTCCCATACCAGCACCTATCCCATACGAAAAGATATTATTGAAAAATACGGAAGTCGTTGGACGGATCCGCAAAACATAGTCACCCTAGGGGCTTATAATTTAAAGGTATGGGAGCATGATAAAAGAATCGTCTTAGAAAGAAATACTGATTACTACAACCAAGCAGCTAAAATAAAAAATATTCTTATTCATATTATTCCTGAAAGTGGAACAGCTCTCAACCTTTTTGAGAGAGGAAAATTGGATGCCATTGGAGACCTTCCTTCCAGAGAACTGCCTGTGCTTAGGAAAAAGAAAGAGTATCGCTCCCACCCTATAATGTCTATTTATTATTATGGTATCAATATAAAGAAAAAACCCTTTGATGATGTGCGAGTGAGAAAGGCTTTTAACATGGCCATTGACAGAAAACAGATTACCAACTTGCTGAAAGGGGATCAGGTTCCTTTAAGGGGCTGGGTTCCCATAGATTTATTGGGTTATGATCCCTCTATAGGTTTTCAGTTTAATCCTGAAAAGGCACAAGCACTAATGGATGAGGCTGGATATAGGGATCGTTCCACCTTTCCCAGGGTAACCATATCCTATAATACCCATGAGGACCACAAAAGAGTGGCAGCAAAAGTACAAGCGCAGTTAAAAAAACATCTCCATATCCAAGTGGAGTTAGCCAATGAAGAGTGGAAAACCTATTTACAAAGTTTAAAAACCGGAAGACAACAAATTTATAGAATGGGCTGGGTGGCGGATTATCCCGACCCTGATAACTTTATGACTTTGATGACTTCTTATTCGGAAAATAACCACACAGGGTGGGGCAATGACCCTTATGATTCCCTAGTGGAAAAAGCCGGCACCTTGTTAGATGAAAAAGAACGCTTGAAATTATATGTAGAAGCGCAAAAAATCCTTATAGAGGAAGAATCAGCGGTTATACCTATTTATTCGGCTCAATCACACTGGTTGATCTCAGATCGGATTGCGGTTTTTCCTTTGAATATCATGGGTAAAATTTCTTTTAAAGAGGTAGAGTTTAAGTGAAAGTTCTTTCTCTGTTCTATGTCTTCTCTCCAGGAACATTGGCTACTTTGTGTATTTGTACTTGCTTATCTTTAACCTTAATTTTAAGTTTTTTAAATTATCATATTCCGTACTGGCTTTGGCTTTTGAACTTAGGTGGTTTGGGCACTTTATTTGCTTACTACACTATTAAAAAAGGGATGTTAACTTATGTATTAAAAAGAATTTTAGGTGCTCTTTTTACTCTTTTTATTATATCCACCATCACTTTTGCCTTATTAAGAGCCTTACCAGGTGGCCCTTTTGATAGAGAAAAAACTCTCCCTCCAGAAGTGAAAGCCAATATCGAGGCAAAATATCACTTGGATCGTCCTCTACTCTACCAATACGGGTACTATTTAAGTGGCTTGATACAGGGCAACTTAGGAGAATCTTATAAATACATTGATCGTAATATCTCCACTATTATAGGGGAGACCCTTCCCATCTCCATTCAACTGGGGATTTACGCTTTGATTCTTTCTTATTTAATAGGTGTGCCTTTTGGTGTATGGGCAGCCTCTCGCCACAATACCTGGTCTGATCGCTTTTTAATGATAGGAGCCATTAGCGGTGTGTCTTTACCTAGCTTTTTAGTGGCCCCTTTGCTGATTTTGTTTTTTTGTTTTTACCTAAACTGGTTTGAAGCAGCTTTGTGGGAAGGACCTTCTTATTACATATTACCTATTTTGGTTTTAGGGACCCGGCCTATTTCTTTTATTGCGCGTCTTACTCGAGCCAGTGTTCTGGAAGTGATTCAATCTGATTATGTCAGAACGGCGAAGGCTAAGGGTTTAAATGGCTGGGCTATTCTCTATAAGCATGTGTTAAAAAACTCTTTTCTTCCGGTTTTAACCTTCTCCGGTCCACTGATAGCAGGAATTTTAACCGGCTCTTTTATTGTGGAACATATTTTTGCCATTCCAGGAATGGCCAAGCACCTTGTAAATAGTGTGACCAATAGAGATTATCCTTTGATTTTAGGAGTGACCCTTATTTACTCTACTGTGCTTATTTTTGCTAATTTAGTTGTGGATTTACTCTATAGTTATTTTGATCCAAGGATTCGCTTGTCATAAAAAAATTACACAACTCGATTTATACCAGCCCGGTAGAATAATAAACAAAAACTCACCACCCGCATCAGCTAAAAAACTATCAAATATTTTTTTAAGCCATAACACTACACTAAAGTTGAGAAAATTCGATAGATTCCCATGACTAAAGACTTGATACCTCTACCAACCACATAGAATCAGTATGAATCGTCCCTAAAATGGGGATAATGAGTAGGCATCACATCTTAGAACTTTTATTTTTTAACAGTAATGCCTATAATTTTAAATATGAAGAGTTGGATATTCATTCTTGTTTTGTTTCTGTTTGCTTTTTTCTATTCTTGCACAGAAAAAGTCGAACAAGGACAGCTCATTGATTCGGAGGGCCAGGAGGAGGAAAGCTTTAGTGCCCGATCAAAAAGCTCCCGTTCCCGATCAGGTGGTTCCGGTTCTTCGTCAGGTGGTTCTGGCTCTTCGTCAGGAAGATCCTCTGGTTCCTCATCAAGCGGGGGAACTTTTAACACAAATGTTTGTGACAAAATACCAGAAGTTAGAACAGAAATTTTAACTGTGCTAAAAGATCTAAATGTGATAGAGATTGGAGCCACTTGTGAAATAGTTACAGAAGCAGATTTAAGACAAATTTTAACACTTAATCTTAAAAAGAAAAATATAAGAAACTTTCCTTCTCATACTTTTAATGGTCTGAGCGGTTTAAAGACGCTGATTCTTTATGATAATACTGTAGGGAGCTTGCCGGCTGATATTTTTAATGGCCTGAGCAATTTAGAGGAGATTAATATGTATAATATGGGTTTAAGAAGCGTGCCACCTGGCTTATTGAGTGGTTTAACTTCTTTAATTCGTTTTCGCATGGATCATCAGCCTTTAGAAAGCGGAACCTTGCCGGAGAGCTTTTTTAATGGTCTGAGTGCTTTAGAGGAGATTAATCTGCGAGAGACTTCTTTAGAGAGCTTGCCGGCGGGTCTCTTTAATGGTCTAAGCTCCTTAAGGGAGATTAATCTTTATCATAATAATTTAAAAAGATTACCGCCGGGTATCTTTAATAGTCTGAGTGCTTTAGAGAGGATTGATCTAAGATATAATGATTTTAGTGATGCTGAAAAACAAAGGATAAGATCTGAAGTGAGTAGTTCTGTGACCCTGCTTTTCTAAAAAAAAGTTCCTGAGTTTAAAACTTTGACCCATAACACCCTCCTCAATAATACCTCATCGTCTAAAATGATATAAAGAACAATAGAATAATCAAAAATGGGGCTTTGTCCATTGACTAAAGGCGAAATAGTTGGCATTGAAAAAACCATGTAATTATATCCGTTCGGTTCGGTATAATTGGATAATATTTCTTTAAAGTAAAAAACATTATCAAGGCTGTTAAGGATAATAGAGAGATTTCTTTAGAACATAAATTCTTTTTCAGATGACGGATGTTGAACAAATTGATAGAAATGCGAGATATTTATTATGAAAAACAGATTAGCCAAAACATCTAACAGCTTATGGTGGGAATCCTGGCGTCGTTTCAAGAAAAATAAATTGGGGATAGCTTGTACTATTTTTATTGTGATTATTTCTGTAATTAGTTTTCTCCCAGGTTTTTTTTCTCCTTATTCTTTTGAGGAACAGCTAGAAGGAAAGGAGTTACTACCCCCAGGGCAAGAACATTTGTTAGGGACAGATAATTTAGGGAGGGACTTATTATCCCGCCTTATATATGGGGGGCGTGTGTCTTTGGCTGTGGGGGTTTTTACAGCCCTGATTTCCCTTATAATGGGGGTGGCTTACGGAGCTGTATCTGGTTGGATAGGAGGTCGGATAGATGCTCTTATGATGAGGGCGATTGATATTTTATATTCCATTCCCTCTTTGGTGTTGTTGATTTTAGTAAAAGTGATTTTTGATTCTTTGTCTTTAATTACACACCCTGAGTTAAAAGCTTTAATGGGTATCCTGGTGGCTTTAAGTTTAGTGGGCTGGGTGACTTTGGCTCGTGTTGTAAGAGGACAGGTGTTACAGGAAAAAGAAAAACTTTATGTGGAGTCGGCTCGTTCTTTAGGTGACAAAGGTTGGAGAATTGTGATTCGTCATATTCTTCCTAATATTTTAGGACCGATTATTGTTTTGCTGACTTTGCAAATTCCATCTAATATTTTATTTGAAAGTTTTTTAAGCTTCCTGGGCTTGGGATTGCAACCTCCTTATAGCTCCTGGGGTGTACTAGCGGAAGAAGGTTGGAAGTCTCTTCGTTCTTACCCTCATCTGATGATAGCTCCAGGGGTGGCTATATTTTGCACCATGATGGCTTTTAATTTAATGGGAGATGGTTTGCGAGACGCTTTTGATCCTAAAAGCCGATAGAGGTCAAATTCCTTACTTGGCCAGATACGCAATCAGATTGCACATTTGTCCATTTTGGAATATTATATGAAAAATGACTTACATATAATTCATGTTAAAAATTAAAAACTTTTTTCTCTATTACTCTTTGCCCTTATTATCTGGCCTTCTCATGGGCACCAGCTACATGCCCTTTCCTCCGTGGGCGATATTCTTTTGCTACATTCCCCTCTGGCTTTTCGCCTTAAAACAAACAAAACTAAAGCCCCTTTTAATAGGAGCCTGGCTTTGTCAGTTTGTGGGTGTTTTAATTGGATTTAACTGGGTAGCCTACACTATAAGGGAGTTTGGTTTTTTTCCCTGGCCTCTGGCTATAATTGGGCTTTTAGGATTTGCCAGCTTTGCTAATCTACATATCCCTATTGCTTTATTCTTTTGGTTTATCTCACAAAAAAAACTAAAAAACATGAAGATGCACCCTAGGCTTTCCCTCCTTTTGCTTCCTCTGCTTTTCGCTTTATGTATCGAATATTATCCCATGATTTTTAAATGGAACTTTGGCTATACCTGGCTTTATGCAAAATGGCCTGCGGCTCAAACAGCGGAAATATGGGGTTTTCAGTTTTTGCATACCATCACTTTATTTTTTAACTTACTTTTTCTGTGCCTGTTTAAACCTAAAGGGATTTATTTGGGTGAAGCTCTAGGGTATATAGAAAAACAATTAAAAACATCAAACCATATTACCTTAATCTCATTCAGTAAGGCTGTACCGATATTAGCTACATGGATTTTATTATTCATAAGTTTAAATTTCTACGGCCAATATTTAAAAGAGAGATGGCCGGAGCCGAATCAAAAAGCCCAGGTGCTTATTATCCAACCTAACATTGAAAACCTAAGCACCGCCTACAACAGATTAAAAACAGATCCTCGACCACTCGCTTTATCAAAGCTGATTGATGAAACAAAAAAACACTTTAATACAAAGACTCCACCTGATTTTATACTGTGGCCAGAAGGAGCTTACCCTTATCAAATCAAATACGATAATAAAAAAATATTGGAAAATATCAAGTTTAACAACTTGGCTAATAAGGGGAAAAAGCCGGGAAGTTACAAAAAAACAACACTCCCTGAGTATCATAAATACATAAGAAAATGGCAAAGTCCCTTAGTATTATCGGCAACAGGAAAAAGCTCAAAAGGAATAAGCAATTCCATTTTTGTCTTCGGTAAAGATGGGCAACTGGTTCAAGCTCCCTATCATAAAACTTTATTGCTGGCTTTTGGAGAATATCTACCTGGAGAAAAATGGTTACCGATAGAAAAATGGCTTCCTTATTATGGCCGATCTTTTCAAAGAGGCACCGGAGAAAACAAAGTAACAAAACTTAATGGAATTAACTTAGGGTTTCAAATCTGCTATGAGGGGATTTTTGATTTCTTCACCAGGAATCTGGCAAAAGAAGGAACACAAGTATTGGTCAATGTCACCAATGATTCCTGGTATGGAAGCTGGCAACAACCCTGGCAACATCTGTACATGACTCTAGCCAGGGCTATAGAAGTCCGACGTCCTCTTATCAGAGGAACCAACACTGGCCTGTCTGCCTTTATCTCCGCTAAAGGAGAAGTAGAGAATATATCTACTCTAAACACAGCGACAGGATGGATGCAGGAAGTGCCTTATTATAGTATGGAAAACAATAAACAAAGTGTTTTTACCTTATGGGGTTACTACATCAATTCCTATTTCTTATGGGGTTTATTCTTTTTGCTATTTGTTTTTTACCTGATTCGATTATTATCACCTTTTATGAACCGATTTTTCCAGTTAAGGATTGAGTAAGTTTTTCTTCCAGTAAAAATGTTAATTAGTAAAATTTTCCAACTTTTATTCTGAATATCTTTCCAACTGACTGATTTTTAAAATTCCTAAAGAATTATCCAAAAGGTCTTTAGCACTGACTTTATAGTGAATAGGATGGGAGGCGAGACTATCTCGAACCAAAAAATAAGGCCCCTGTCTTAAAGAAAAAGGGTCTATATCATTTGTTCCATAACCTACAACCACTAATGCATGTCGGGTAGAACCAGTGCTGTTAGGATTTATCCAGTCCTCAACCTCTTCTCTGGAGTCAGATTTAATGATTAGTACAGGGGGTCTTCTATGATCAATCATGGCTTTTAATAAATCGAAAGTGACTTCGCCGTCATATATTTCTATATTTTTTATAGATACATAGCCTGTATGTTCCGGTGCCTTTTTTGCAGAAGAAGTAAGACAGTATTTTGTATTTGTAAGAGTATCTATTCCCATACCTACTCTCATATCTATTGTAATACCTCTATCTCTTTCCCAGGCTCCTTCCGCTACGATATCAGAAAAGCTGTGTAGTTCTGGGCAATCAGGTGCTTGTATTCCGTCTTCCTGGTAGCGAATAGCAGTGTAAACTGAAAAAGGAAATAAGGCTTCATCTTTTTTTAATTTATTTGCCTTTTGTAATTCTAGCTCCATGTCGGAAGCCAGAGAAAATCCGACACAAGCCTTTGATTTAGCTTGAGAAGAAGGAGCTGTTTTGTATAGCCGAGATAGGTCGTTTTGTGCAAAATAAGGTGTTGGACCGTCTATATCTAAACGGTTTAAAAATGGGAAGGACTCTTCTGGTAAAGAAGTATTCTCTCGATAGGACATATCAAAAGCCTGAGCGGATCGGTATTTGGATATAAATCTTTGTGAAGCATTGTTCAAAATCTGAGCCTCTCTTATCACTCTTATAAGTTCTGTCACATCCTGATTCATTTTTATTAAACTCTCCATTCTAATAGGTGTGTTATGTAGTGGGGATGAAAACAACAGCAAGGGATTTAATCCTACTCTTGAAGCCTTTTTTGAGAAGCTTTTTGAAAATGAAAAAGCGTTTATTGGTTGTTCATCCGTATCCATAGATTCTTCTGGATATATTTTTCCAATATCACTTAAGGACTGAAATTCATGTTCACTATGCTTAAAATCTTCAGCAGAAATAATGTCTAAAGCCTGTTCTAAATCTTGCAGTTGCGTTCTCTTCATTCTTAATCTTGTTACATGAGCTTGAGTTTGCCATTCATGCCCGATGAATCTAAAATCTCCCATGATCCCTTCTGATAATATTTGATGTCGGATTCTGGCTATATGAGTGAGGACAAAAAGTTTATTATGAATATTATTATATAAAGTTTTCCATTCCTTAAGTTGTTTTCCTTTTTCTTCCGAACTTTCTATATGGTCAAAGTTTCGATCAGAAAAAATACCCGGTAAGGCCAGTAAAGCTTCTATTCCTTCTTCATAAGAGATGACACTTTGATTAGCAAGAAGACTTATCTCTTCCAAAACAGGAGGAGAGTTATACAAAGCTTCTGCGTTGAAGGTTATCATCAGTAAAAGTAAGATTATTTTATTTTTCATTTTTATTTACACTCTTATATATACAGTGTTTTTAAACTTATTTATAATAAGATTATATGCAAAAAGGAGTGTATAGGAAGACTCTATTTTAAACAAAGTTTTCTTATAATGAAGGGAAAGCTTCTGTTTAAAATCAGTACAGTAATGTAAAAGTTACACTATCGTAACTTCTATTTTAATTATACACATACAGGCCAGATTAACTACTTTTTTATAGATACACCATAAAGTTAACTAGCAAAAAATAATATTTTAGAAAAAAACAAAATAGGTAAGGAAAGTTATTATATAAATAAAAGATTATTCAATTTGTTGAAAAATTCATAAATTATATTTCTTATACTTACCCTAAAAAGAAGTTGTATTTTTATTTATACCGATTAGTTAATTTCACAGATGGTTTTTAGAATACGGGCGGACACCTGATAAGGATCGGCATTGGCACCAGGACGACGGTCTTCCAGATAACCATAACCTTTCTTGGATACATGAAGCGGTATTCTAATGGAAGCTCCTCTGTCCGCTACCCCATGTTTAAATTCGTCAATATGGCAAGTTTCATGTAAGCCCGTCAATCGTTCAGACAAGCCATGTCCATATACCTCTATATGCTCTTGATGTTTTTTAGACAACAGAGCAATGGATTTTTCAATAACAGCCTTTCCTGTTTTAGAGTCTCTCATGGATTTAATGGAGAAATTGGTGTGTTGTCCTGCTCCATTCCAATTTCCTTTAATGGGTTTGTTATCCAAGGTCGCTGTGATTTTAAAATCCTCTCCCAAACGATACAAAAAATAACGAGCTAGCCAAGCGTGATCAGAAATAGTCAAAGGATCTGCCGACTCCCCCTCTATATGCCTATAACCAATTTGAAATTCCCACTGTCCCGGCATCACTTCAGCATTAACTCCGAAAATCATAATACCGGCTGAAACACAACATTGCAGATGCCTTTCGACTAATTCCCGTCCAAAAACTTCATCCGCTCCAATTCCACAATAAAAAGGCCCCTGAGGTGCCGGGTAACCCTTATCGGGCCAACCCAAGGGAATACGATTACGAAAAAGAGTATATTCCTGTTCTACACCAAACCAAGGTTCCTCTTTGCCAGCCCCTGCATCTAAAACCTTCCTCAACTCGGCTCTTGTATTTGTAGGATGAGGCGACCCATCGGGGTTAAATACCTCACACATAACCAGATAATGGTGTTCCCCTCTGTAAGAATCTTTGACAAAACATATCGGTTTTAAAACAAGATCGGATTTATTTCCTGGAGCCTGGTAAGTGGAAGACCCATCAAAGCCCCACTCTGGAAAATCTGCCGCATTTAATTTATCAAAAGGCTTTAACTTTAGAATACGGGTTTTTGATCTAAGTTTTTGGGTGGGAGTGGCTCCATCCATCCAGATATATTCACATATACTGAACATATTTTTTCTCCTTTCTGAAAAACCAAAGGGTTTTATTTTTGCTTTATTGAACCCACTTTTTTAGCCCTGCGCCCTAAACTCGTAAAACTCAGTCATAAACTAGGTAAAAACATAAACTAAAAAGCATAAGGCTATAGCTAACATGAGCGCATCAAAAACATGGCCTCTCAGCCAGGCATTCAGTTTATACAGTGCTTTTCGTGGTGTCATTTTAGGAAGGGAAAGCTCTTCTTCAAAAAACCATGTTAAAGCTTCCATCCTCTTAATCATTTCTTTGGCTTTTTTATTATCTTTATCCTCTTTTAAAATCCGCCCATAACAGGACACTCCATAAACAATCTCATTTTGTTTATGGCAAACCCTTAAAAACTCATCGTGCATATTTTCGTTATGCCAGTTCTTAACCACCTTCGCCCACAGACCTCTCAGCTTAAAAGAAGACTCTACACCTTCAATAATTTTAATAAATACCACCCCACAGTAGGAACACTCCTGGTCCTTTATGGGCACTTCTTCAGTACATCTAGGGCATATCTTGGTGGAAACACCTAAACCGGAGAGATGACGAGGACGATTCAGAGCCTTTTGCATATCCCCTGGTTTTCCTAAAATAACAGGCTCTTTATCCTTAGAGTTAATCCAAAATTTCTCCTGACAAACAGAACACTGAAAATCAGGCATATCTTCTTCAAATTCTTTTTTAAATGCCTTAAAAATTTGAAAACAATAAGGACACCTGATACGCAATTCAGTAGGAGTTAGGTGTTCATTCATTCTATTGATCTGACTCATAATATGGGTACTATACATAAAATTTCTGAAAAATCGAGTATTTTGTTAGTAAGAGACCCTTATAGCTAAAGCCGTGGTACTCTGCCTAATGATCAAATAGAAAAACTTAAAAAAAATCAGTTTTTTATGTTCTTCCTATATTGCCACCCATTGTAAAGTCTCTTCAGTATCTGTTTTTATTTTTTTGCTCAAATTTTTGTTTTTCAAAACACGCTTTAACATAGGAATGGCAGCCTCTCCTATCCAGACCGCTGAACTCAGAGCGCGCTTTTGCAACATCTGATTACCTGTTTCAAAGCCTCTCTCCAGTAAAGGCAAGCCCGCTTCTCCCATTAAACTCGCTTTTTAAGGGAGTTAAAAAATATCAGGCATCCAACTGTGTATTATACACCACCTCTTCAATAGTAGTAATTCCTTTACATATCTTCTCTATGCCATTTTGCCGAAAAGTAACCATACCTTTTTTGAGTGCCTTTTTTTTAATAGAATGGCTATCTTTATGGTTCATTACCAGAACACGAATGTCTTCATCCGTTACAAGGATCTCTTGTATCATAGTTCTACCTACATAACCTTTAAACTCACAATTTTTACATCCCTTAGCTTTAAATATCTTTGAGGGTATTTTCATGTCTTTATTTTCACTATTAAGAAAAGCAACATCTTTTTTTGTCGGTTTATAGGATTGACGACAATCCTGACAAAGAACCCTCACCAAGCGTTGAGCCATAACACCTAAAATAGAAGTGGCAATTAAAAAAGGTTCCCCTCCCATATCAATTAAACGAGGAAAAACAGAAGCAGAGTCATTTGTGTGTATTGTGGAAAGCACCAGGTGACCGGTTAAGGAGGCATTGATCGCAATTTTCATCGTTTCAATATCCCGAATTTCACCAACCATAATAGTATCAGGGTCTTGACGCAAAATAGAACGAAGGCCGTTTGCAAATGTTAATCCGATTTTTGAATTAACTTGAATCTGCCCAATTCCTTTTATGCGTCTTTCTACAGGGTCTTCCACAGTAATAATATTTTGATCTATAGAGTTAATTTGATTAAGTGCAGCATATAAGGTAGTGGACTTCCCGCTTCCTGTAGGCCCCGTAATCAAAATAATTCCATAATTTTTATCTAAAAGAGCATTAAAGTTTTTTAAATTCTGAGTGGAAAAACCCAACTCATCTAATTCTAAAACCACTTGAGTGCGATCTTGCATACGCAGGACTAACCTTTCACCAAAGGCTGTGGGAATAGAGCTAAGTCTGATATCCACATCTTTTCCCGCCAGACGAAGATGAATTCTTCCATCCTGGGGCAATCTTTTTTCCGCAATATTTAAGTCTCCCATAATTTTTATTCGGGAAATAATGGCATTTTGCAAACTCTTTGGCGGTTTAAAAATGGAATATAAAGCTCCATCCACACGAAACCTTACTACCAACTCCTTTTCATAAGGCTCAATATGAATATCAGAAGCTCTTTCCTTAACCGCTTTAAAAAGAAGAGTGTTCACCAACTTAATAACCGGTGCGGAGTCATCCGCATCCAACAGGTCAATGACCGTACTTTCCAGATCATAATCCTCTTTGCTAATATCGGCAAACTCATCTAGCTCACCGGAGCTCCTTTCATACACACTATTAATAGCTTCCTGCACTTTTGAACCAAGACTAACAACAGGACGCACCTCTTTTTTAAATTTCAGCTTCAGGTCAGAAAACACCTGAAAATTAAGAGGATTAGCACTCAAGATATGAATTTTGTGCCCTTCCACTTTAAAAGGCAAAACCATGTTTGCCTTAGCATAACTAATGGGGAAATGTTGGATGAGTTCATCCGCAATTTCCTGAACAGGCACTTCCTTTATAAAAGGAACCTGTAAATGTTGACATAGGAAAGATAAAGCTTCCTCTCCAGAGGAAAAGCTTTTTTTTTGTTTTTCCAAAGCTTGTTGAAGACTAACACCTTTTTTATTTTTTGAACTCAGAATAGTCCGTAATTGCGCTTTACTTAAAGTGCTATTCTTTAAAATCAAAGACTCGTAACTGTTCATATCCATAAAAGGGATCATAACCTTATTTTTTTATTTATGGTATTTTTTCTACATGGAAAATTTAATTTTTCTTAAATTAACGAGTAAGCCAAAGTATTGCACAGCAGTTAGGAAAAACATATACTATAAGTTATGTCGGATTCTGTATATCAACTGGTTTCCCGTTTTTTTATTTTTTATGTGCCTTTGCTTTTTTCGCTTTGTGTACACGAATGGGCGCATGCCTGGGTCGCCTCTCTTAAAGGAGACCATCTCGCTCGTGACGAAGGCCGGCTGAGCCTAAACCCTTTTGTTCATGCAGATATAATAGGAACTTTTATATTGCCTCTGATGTCTATATTTATGGGACTACCTGTATTTGGTTGGGCTAAGCCGGTACCTGTTAATCCTTCTGTTTTAAAAAAACCAAAACAGGATATGTTCTGGATCGCTTTTGCAGGTCCCTTATCTAACTTTTGTCTAGCTTTTTTAGGGACTATTGTACTGGCTATTTTATCTTTGCTATCTCACTTGCCACTATCTTCTATAGAAATGATAGGGGGACCCTATGCGTATGCTACTACACCGGACCATCCGCTTTTCTCATCTCTAGTGGGAGCTAATCTCATTCTACAAGCTTTTATTTATATCAATCTATTATTGGGGCTTTTCAACCTTATCCCTCTACATCCCTTAGATGGGGGAAAAGTAATAGCCCGTTTCCTACCGGTAGAATGGAATTGGCGTCTGGAGCAATGGGAAACTTACACTTCCTTTATCTTAATTGCCCTTTTTGTAACTGGCGGTTTCCGTTATCTGGTATTCCCGGCTCATTGGCTTTCATCACAACTGATTTACCTGGCCACAAAAGGGGTTCCTTTTTTCTAATACCAGATTACACCGAGCCGGCAGTAAAGCTATTTTGTTTCATGCAATCGAGGAGCACGCTCATTAATAAATCCCTTTGGGTTTAAAGTAATGACTTTTTTCAGGAGAGAACAAGATTTAAAAGGCTCAAACATGCGGTTTGCCACAGAGCAACCATAGGTTGCTCTGTGCTCAAATCCGAACTCGCTTTTAAATCTTGTTCTCTCCTGAAGTGTTTCATTGGGTTTAAAATGAACCTGGTTCAGCACACTCTCCATTTTCCATTTTAATGTAACAACCTTCTTCAACGGGAATAATAGCAGGGCCTCTTATTATTTCCTCACCATTTTCATTAGGAGCCAGCCAAAAATACCAGTATAGGAATGAAAACACCACAACCCCAGCTAGAACATAAGATAAAAAGTATAAAGCTCTCTCTTTAAATTTCATTATTTTTACACAAGTCCGGTGTGATCCTTATTCCCTGCTTTCAAAAGGCGGTAAGGCAACAAATTGCCTTACCGCCTTTCCTGTTTACAAAACTGAACTCTTACTTTCAAAATGGCTTTTCAGTTAAAGGCTTTGGGTTTAAAGTCTTTCCTATTGACAAGTCTGGCACTGTCTCCTGCTTTTAAGTATTCTTGGGTCTTTTTTATAAGTGCCAGACTTAAATTAAAAATATTTTTTTAAGCAACTTTACGAGAAGGCTCAATTTTATCTAAAGCAGGTTTTAAAAGCTTTTCCAAAGCAATCATATTATTTATCATTTCCTCTTGAATCTGATCCCATTCGTGTTCCGGATTCCTATAACCTCCTTTGTCAAACCATTTAATAAATTGATGTTTTGTAGAAGGGGCTCCGTCATTTCCTACTTTTTTAAGCTCTAAATCAAATCCTAATTTACTTTTCCAATTTTTCTTTAAACTTAAAAAACGGTTTTTTAAATGCTCTGCAAAACAAACACCTATTGCTCCTTTATTTTTGTTAACACGATAAACTAGATGTATATCTTTATTGATATGATGTTCTATAACTGTCCATGTAGAAGGACCTGTATTAGAAAAGAAATCTGTTTTTCCTCTACTATTATCTAAAAGCCTTATCCAAAAATCTTGTTTTAATTTACATACTTCACTTAACTCTTTTTTCTGTTTTCCTAAAGCTTTCCTTTCTGCGCTTGGCTGGCAAATAACTTTCAAAAAAGGAGCAGGTTTTGAGTCATCAATCCGGTAGCTTTCTAATTGGATCAAATAAAAATCCTTATCTGTAAATTCATTAAGCCATTCAATTACTTTAATATGCTCTTGTCTGACTTCTTTTGCAATCCAAACAGCAATTTTAGCTTCCATATTTATCATGTAAGTCATAATTTGACCTAAATGTTTATGGTTAGTTTGTTCTAATTGATTTTCTATCACAACGTTTTTCGCGTCTTTTGTTGTAGCCCTAATATCTACCCTCAAATCAGAGTTATCCCATGAGCATTCTGTTTCTGATTCCTCTAAATCTAAACCAATGGCTTCCCCTAAAATATCCAGGTTATCATTCAACCATTTAGTAAACTCTGTATCTTCACGAGGCCATATTTTCCGAAGCTCAATTTTTTTTAACGTTCCAACTGTCATTTTTCCTCCTCCTTTAATAATTGATTTATTGATTTATCGTCATTTTTCCTAAAAAATATAATTTTTTATATTGTTTCGGATCAACCTCCTATTTTCGGACTGAAATCCGGGTCATTTTTGTCATAATTTGATTGCATAATCGGCTAAATTGAGCAAAGGCAGGCGTTTTTTAAACTTCTCTGCGGCTCTATTTAAAGTTCTATGTGGCTATTAGAAAGAGTACCACTTGATTATTGGCTCTGGCCCTTGCATATACTCTCTTTGATAATCTTTCTTTTTTGTTGGCATTGCTCCTGTCCGCAAGTGAATTTTTGTCTTCTTACAGGCCAAAATACTTTTTTACAATATTTACACTTAAGTTT
Organism: Bdellovibrionales bacterium; assembly: GCA_028819305.1. Taxonomy (GTDB): domain Bacteria; phylum Bdellovibrionota; class Bdellovibrionia; order Bdellovibrionales; family UBA1609; genus JANQSP01. The sequence continues at coordinate 27,309 of JAPPLY010000047.1, read as the reverse complement.
TTTCATTTTATATCACCTACGGTTTGTGTTCTTCAGGAAAACAGATTTGCCTCTTTCGGGACGGCCCTTGTCTTTCCTAGGTAGAAAGCCAATGGCCTTGGACCCTTAGCCGGCAAACTGTTTTCCTGAAGAAATACAATCATAAAGTACAGTCATTACCTTATCTATCCCGCACCTATGGAAAAAATAATGTCATACCCGCAAAGACTGTCATGCCCGCGGAAGCGGGCATCTCTCTGTTTACCTTCCTGGATTCCCGTTTGCACGGGAATGACATTTCAAAAAAAGTGCATGACTTTTGATAGGAGACACAGACTTATAAAAATGAGAAAACCTTTTTAATTCCGCATTTATTTTTTTATAAGGGCTGATTACTATAATAAGTTTCTTCAGTCTATGTTTAATATACAATAATGGTGGAGTTAAATCTGCACCATTAGAGATTAAAACAGCAAATTCGTATGTGCCTTTTTAGATAAGTCAAGGGTAAAAGCAGAAGGGCTGTCCTCAGCCCATAATGGCTGTTTTATTTTATCACGGTATGAAGTCTATAAATTGGAAAAGATCTCTTTTGAAAAAGGACTTCAGCCTTTTTTTTCTAAAATACCTGTTGAAATAAGAAAAGATATGTTAAACTTAAATATAAAAGACCCTAAAGTCCGTAAGGTTTTAAAGATTTATGTGCCCGGAGGAAAGAACTAAAAAATTACGGAAACATAATACCATAAGGGTACAAGAGAAAAGACAACACAGATAAACATTACTATAAAAAAGGACTAAGCATTTTGCAAATTCAAATAAAAGAGTTCAGTGGCCCTCTAGATCTGCTTTTACAGCTCATTCGAAAAGAGGAAATGGACATATTTGACATTGATATTCATAAAATCACTGAGCAATACTTAAACTTCATAAAAGAAAACTCTATAACAGATCTGGACTCGGCTGGAGATTTTATAAAAATGGCGGCCCTATTGATCTATATTAAATCCAAAAGCCTTTTTCCTTCTGAATCCCAAGAAGATGCAGAGATAGAAAATGAACAAGAGCTCCAAAAACAACTTGCACAAAGCTTGTTAAAAATGCAGGCTGTACAAAGTATTTGTGAAAAATTGAACCGTTTTCCCCAACTTAATCGAGATACATGGGAATCGGCAGAAAATATTAAAGACCTCGTTCCTTTTCCTGCTGAATTACAAAAAAGCGATATAAAAAAGCAACCTATACTGAAATTAATGCGAACTTATCAAAAAATATTTAGAAAAAAGGCCCTTGATCCCGCCGTATCTATTGAAACTCCCCTTCCCTTTATGCTTGACTGTATTCGTTCTATTCATCATCGCCTCACCACAGGCTCTTTATGGAACATGAGTTCCTTAATACAAAAAGACAAAAAAACGATATCGCACCTTCTGGTGACTTTTTTAGCTCTTTTAGAACTCACCCGCCTGGGAGTGGTATCCCTCTCTCAAAAAGAAGACTTTTCCGATATTGCTGTTTCTGTAAAAAGAAACTTTAATAGTAAAGACTTGCATTCTCTCCAAGAACAGGAGATAGAAGTAACACTTTAATTATAACGAACGGGTTTGAAAATTCCGATTTTAAAGACTTGTTTGCCCGGAGGAAAGAACCGAAAAATGACAGAAACATAATACCCCTATGGGTATAGGAAAAGCTTGCCCCCATGAAACCGAGGATAATACCATAAAGGTATAAAAAACATAGACCAAAAAAGGATGATCCATGAACAGGAAACTATCAACGAGTGACTTACAATCTATATTAGAAAGTGTTTTTTTTGCTATCAACCGGCCCCTATCCACCCAGGACTTATCGCGACTGTTTCATACCGAAAAAGTCCCTATATCAGAAATAAAACAAGCTTTATCTGTTTTACAAAAAAAATATCAGGAAGACTCCTGTGGCATAGAATTAAAAGAAGTAACAGGGGCCTGGCAGTTAAGAACCAAAGAAGAAAACAAGGATTATATCCGTCGCCTGATTAAAGGTCGCCTTTTCCAGTTATCTCCTCCAGCTATGGAAGTGTTGGTCATAGTAGCTTATAAACAACCTTGCAAAAAAGCGACTATAGACGAAATACGGGGTGTGGAGTCAGGGCATCTTCTGAAAACCCTAATGGAAAAAGATTTAATTTGTTTTGGGCCTAAGAGCTGTGACCCTGGGCATTATATTACATATAAAACAACAAAGCGATTTTTAGAAGTATTTAGTTTAAAAAATTTAAAAGATCTACCTTCTCACGAAGATATACAAGACCTTCTTTTATCCGAAAATACCCCCCTGACAACTTCTCAAGAAAGTTTAACCCCCACACTAAGTAAAATCAAAAACTCACAACAAAATTTTTCTGAACAACAAAAAAACATTGAAGATGAGTTGGAAACAGTTTCTAAAGAAATTAATTCTGTAAAACCACATACACAATGGAATAAAATAAAAACTCATTCTTCTTTTCCATCCCCTACAGGTAAAAAAATCTAATGAGCTTACTAAATTTCAAAATAAAAAATAAAAAAATAAGAGGTGCTTTCAAATTGCTTCTCTCACTTTTTATTATTTACCATCTGGCCATGATCTTTATCGTCCCTCACCGTATGTCCATCATACACGAACGGCTTATGCCTTATTTTACACCTTATGCGCATACATTATCTATGATAACCAGCTGGGATTTTTATGCTCCTAAACCCAGTTATTACTTTTATTTTGAATATGAAGTTATTGATTCAAAAGATAAAGTAGGCACCTTTCGATGGCCTCCTTCTCGAAAGGAATCTAAAAGGATTTACTTGAATCATAATCGTCTTATCTATCACTCCCGTTTTTTTATGTTTTCTGGAAAGAGAAACATACGAAAACATTTTATACCTTATCTTTGCCATCTGCATCCCAGGGCTACTGAAATTTCTTTAAAAGCCCTTTTGGAAAATAGACCTCACTTTAAAAAAGCACGTACTTTTCAACCCGGTTTTTTTTCAGAGAGCAACATAAACAACATGAAAGAGTGGTTCACAGTATCTGCTAAGTGCAAGAGACGCAAAAAATCCAGAAAAATAGATAGTCTGGATGAATCTATAACAAACGAAGATTTTTCATCAAGGTAAGGACGGCTGCCAATGAAATGGATAAAAAAGAATATCAAGAATTTAATTAAAGACTGGGACTCCTTTTGGTTTAAATCTACTGATACCCTTCCGGTGTCTTGCTTTCGCTTTTTCTTCTGTCTCACTTTACTGGTTATGTATCTTATTCGATTGTTCGACATTCGTGTATTCTTTTATGAATCCGGCTTAATGAGCAGCACTTCCGCCAAAATATTCCATCAGATATACACAAACAAGTCTTTTGACTTCATACTATCCTCCGACACTTTACTCTATCTCTGTTATATATTATTTATCCTTGTTTTGCTGCTGATGGTTTTAGGAGTGGCTAATCGCTTTATAGCCATTTTGGCTTTTGTTTTGCACCTCGTTTTTGTGCAAAGAAATCCCAGTATTGTTTTTGGTGCCGACATAGTAGCCACCTTCTGGCTTTTTTATCTGATATTTGCCAACTCCAACACACAAATAAAGTGGATTCATTACTTTTTGAAAAAACAAAAAGGGCTTATGTCTGAACGGGTGGAAAAAGGAGACTGGTTGAACACCATTTCCATTCGGTTTATACAAATTCAACTTTGTGTTATCTATATGTTTTCCGGTATGGAAAAACTAAAAGGACCCTCCTGGTGGGATGGCACAGCTATCTGGGAAGCTCTTTCCTTTTACGATTTTACTTTATTTAACTTTTCCTTTCTGCTATCCACCCCTATGTTATCTGCGGCCTTGGTTATTTTTACTGTGTTATTTGAAATCTATTTTCCGGTTTTGGTGTGGGTACCACGTTTAAGAAAGTTCATGCTCATGGCCGGCTTCTGTCTGCACTTGGGTATTGCTCTTGCTTTAAATATTTATTTCTTCTCTTTTATTATACTATCTTCTTACTTTCTTTTTATCTCACCGGAATTTTTAAGAAAAATATTAAAAAAATGGAAGTTGTAAACTGGTTCTTTTTTACATTTTTTGGTTCTATTATCTTAAGAAGAAGCTTATAGAAATCACAAAAAAACATGTCCTCGCAAAAATAGCCCTCGTGAAAACAGAGAGATGGAACAGGAATCAAACTGGAGAGGGCGGAGCTCAACAGATATACGAACGAAAAAATGGCTTTTCTAAATGAATTGAATTTGCTTACAGAGAACTACAACTATGCAAAGCATTCAGTAGAACAAGCAAACAAGCTAGCCGATATAAACGGTTATATGCTGACACTAATAGACGAAACACATGAAATGGATGTAGGACACTTAAATATGTTTAATGGACCAGTGTTTTGAAATAGTCAAAGCATCTGTTCTAAAAAAATGATTCTTCAGTTAAAGGCTTTGGGTTTAAAATCCTTTTTATTCACGAGGCTGGCGCTGTCTCCTGTAGCTCGGATAAGAAATAAACCTTCTTCCTCCGCAAGCAAATGAGCTTTATTCTCACTAGCTAAATAAGCCATAGCTCCATAGATGGTTTCCGTCTTATATCTTGGAAAATAATTTCTAAAATCCTTCAGTGTTTCTAAAAAAACACTCACATCTTTAGGAACTAAAGTGGTCTTTACTTCTACCACCACAACCTCTATCCCATTAGCCACAATAATATCAAACTCCCGTCTCTCAATACGGCCATCCGGCTTTCTCCATTCCGACTGAGAGCGGGTATGAGTTTGTATTATATCTATCCCCTGATCTTGAAAAATCCTTACAAGCTTCCCCTCAACTAAAGATTCCACTAAAGCTCCCCATCGTTGATTAAACCGGCCCCCTATTTTTTGAATCTGCCGATCTATTTCAGCACTGCGTTTCTCTGCTTCAGCCCATCGTCTAGCCTGTTGCTTCTCTGCTTCAGCCCTTTGCTTCTCTGCTTCAGCTGAAAATCGCTTCAAATTTATTTGAGTCTCTTTTATAAGTGCCCAAATCTCATTTGCTGGTGATATTGTGGATTTACTCATTGTCATCTCCTTTCTGTATAATAACATAGTTTTTTAAAAATAAGACATGCAAAATCCGTACCAAATTTTTACCCAAAGGGCTTTTTAATGGGAAATTTTCCAAATAACTGGATTCTTCCGCTTCCGCAGGACGGGAAGGCAACAACTCATCTTCCTGTATAATTGTATTCCTTTAGGAAAACAGTTTGCCAGTTGAGAGTCTAAAGACACAGCCTGTTGTCAGCACATCAAACAGAGCATGTTTTTATAATGAAGTTTTCCAACCATATATGAGCGGATACAGGAGAGGACTTAAGGGCTTTATCTGTAGCTTTTAATATCTCTATAGTGGAAAACAATTTTTGATCTGTCCACAAATCCGATTCCTTTATATAATTACGTATAAAAAACCGAGGAACTCCCGTTTTATTACATAGGGTTTGTTCCGTATGACCTTTTTTTACTCCCTCTTTTATACGAGCTAAAATACGAATATGACGACTGATCAAAGACAATACACCCACTTCATTATGATTATCCTCTAAAAGACGAGCCAGACACACTAAGGCAGAAGATAGATTTTTTTGTCCTATAGCCTTTGAGAGATCAAAAATATTTTCAGGGCGAACACGAGGCAGTACATTCAAAACATCCTCTGCGGAAATATTTTTTTTAGATCCTAAAAAACTCTTTAACTTTTTTACTTCTGTCTCTAAATGCAGAAGATCGTAACACGCATAATCCCTTATAAGAGCCACAGCGGAATCAGAAAAAGACAGCCCTTCTTTTTTGCCCATCCACTCAAGCCACACAGACCACTGCGCTTCTTTAGGGGTGTCTGCCAATATAACTTCACAAAAAGATAGCAGTTCTTTTATTACTTTTTTTCTTTTATCCGGGTTTGAAGAAACAAACACAAACACACAGGTTTCCACCGGATTATTCATAATAGGTTTAAGAGTTTTCCAATCAGATTCTTTTAGACGATGAGCCTCTTCACAAACAACCACTCTCTTTGTAGAAAATACGGGTAAAGTTTCCACTGCCTCACACATTTTTTCCATTTCCACTTCCCCGGCACAAAACACCTCGTAGTTAAAATCAAGAGATTCTGGAGATAATATACGGGATTGAATTTTCCGCAAACTTTCTTTAATTAAGAAAACCTCCGGTCCCATAATAAAATAGAAGGAGGAAACCAGATTTTTAGAAAGTTTATTGTCTAGCTCATGCAAAGTTAAAGACATTTTACACTCCTTTAGTCTGACCCCCATTATCAGCGAAAATAACCGAAAAAAACAAACAAAAAAAGTATATCATAAATTTATAATCAAAATATTGCACAAGCGCAGCGCAGTAAATATACTCTTCTAACTGTAAGATTATTAAATTTCTTCTAAAGGAAAAAAGGGAGACTAAGATATACTAATCTGGCTTAAGTTTTGCAGTTACTGAATGGGTTTCTGTATTTACAAGGAATGATCAGGTATTTTAAAAAACTTAAAGCCAATTAGTATAATTCACCCTTTTAAAAAAACCGAGCATTGTAAAAATGACCAGTAAAAACTCTAAATGATTCTATTTAAAGAGAGTAAATATTATGAATAAACAGTACAATTTAAAACCCCTACTACTCACTCCTGGCCCTGTTCCTATCCCTAAACTCATACTAGATAGTCTTTCAAGACCCATGATTCACCATCGTTGTTCGGAATTTGAGGACATTTTCAAACAAACAAAAACCTTACTAAAAAAAATATTCCAAACGAAACAGGAAGTTTTTATTTTAAACGCTTCTGGAACAGGAGCTATGGCTTCGTCTCTATTAAACACTCTTTCTCCCAAAGATACTGTCCTAGTTCTATCTGCCGGAAAATTTGGAGAACGTTGGGCAGAGATGGCCTTAACCTATAATTTGCATCTACTTAAATTAGATGCTTCTTGGGGTCAAACTGTATCCATCCAAAATGTGAAAAACCTTATAGATAAAAATCCTCAAATTAAAGCTATTTTGGTACAAGCCTGTGAAACCAGCACAGGAGTATTACATCCTATAAAGGAATTAGCCACTCTTACTAGGGATAATCCAAACATATTGCTAATTGTGGACGCTATATCTGCTTTGGGGGCAGTAGATATTAATATGGATCAATGGGGCATTGATGTAATGATAGGAGGTTCTCAAAAATCCTTCTGTCTTCCGGCGGGAATGTCTTTTATTGCTCTCTCCCAAAAAGCCTGGCAATTTAATGAGTCTTCTCGTCTGCCTGTCTATTACCTGGATCTTAAAAAGGAAAAAGTACAAGCGAAAGGACAAACGGCGTTCAGTTCTAATGTCACCTTTATACAAGCTCTACATTCTTTTCTTTTACCTTTGAAAGAAATAAACGGCCTAGATAAAATGATCCAAAAAAGTGAAGCGCTGTCTCAAATGACCCACCGGTTTTGCAAATCCTTAAACTTAAATATTTTTGCTGCCCCTCCTTCTCCTTCTGTTACCAGCATCTCTTTACCGCCACATATAGATGGAGTAAAATTAAAAAAATATATCGAACAGCGATACCAAGTAGCGCTAGGAGGTGGGCAGGACAAATTAAAAGGGCGTATTATACGAGTGGGCCATTTAGGGGCTATATCTACAGATGATCTAAAAAGAGGTTTAAAGAGCCTGGCCTTGGGCCTACAATTTTTTGATCCTCGCCTGGTTACCAAAAAAGATATAGAGCTTTTAAAATTCTAATGTTTAAATCAAAGGACAATACTAAAGTCTGTAAAAGTTAAAATATACTGATCGTATCTGATCCTCGCTTCCGCGAGGACAGGTTTTCTCGTTTGATTTTCTATTTATTTAGAGGTCAAAACTCTTATAAAGCTTGGAAAAACTTGTCCTCGTGGACACGAGGATCAAACCCTCTGAGTTTAAATAAAAATTCCTTAAGTAAAAAGTTTTTCTAAAAAGTATGAGCTGTAGCTAGAACCTATTGCTTTAAAACAAAAAAACATAAATACTTAAATGCATCATGGCCATCAATCAAAAAGAACACCAAGAAAGAATCAAGACTTTTTTAAACTGGTTTAAAAACTGCAAAGGCTCTGAAAAAGGAGAAGGTCAGATATTTTTTGATCGGCTTCTTCAAGCTTTTGGTAACACAGGAGTTTTAGGAGCTGGTGCTGTTTGTGAACAGCCTGTCAAAAAACAAAAGGGTAAAGGAGTTATTTTCCCCGATCTTGTTTGGAAACCTAGAGTAATTATGGAATTAAAAAAAAGAGGCACACCTCTTAAAAAACACTATGATCAAGCTTTTGATTACTGGATTACTCTAGTTCCTAGTCGTCCAAAGTATATGGTTTTATGTAATTTTGATGAATTTTGGATATACGACTTAAACAGCCAATTACATGATCCTGTTCATAAGCTGAATACAAAAGACCTTCAAATGAGTTGGGGAGCTTTAAAGTTTCTTTTGCCTGTAGAGGAAGAGCCTTTATTTGACAACCATAATGTAGCTATCACAGAACAGGTTGCAAAAACTATTGGCGCAATTTATCTGTCCATGGAAAAAAGAGGAATATCAAAAGATAAAGCTCAAAGATTTATACTCCAATTAGTTATAGCTTTGTTTTCAGAAGATGTTGGATTGATACCTCAATACACTTTACATGAGATTTTAAAAAAATGCTTAATTGATTTTCCAGCTCAAAAAGAGCTGTCCCTCTTATTTAAGGCAATGGCAGTCAAAAATAAATTTGATAAGCCAAAGAAATATAAACACATTGAATACTTTAATGGGGGAATCTTTAAAAAAACGGATGCGGTGGAGCTATCTTATAAAGAAGTGGAATTACTGTATGATGCCTCAAAGCAAAATTGGGAAAAAGTGAGGCCATCTATATTTGGCTCTCTTTTTGAAGGAAGTATGGATCCAAAAAGGAGACATGGTCACGGTATTCATTATACTCATGAATTAGACATATATAAAATTGTTGGGCCTTCTATTGTCCAACCATTTAAAGAAAAAATAAATAAGGCAAAAACAAAGAGGGACAAAAGAAAGCTATTAAAAGAGATACAGGAGTTTAAAGTTTTAGACCCTGCCTGTGGTAGTGGAAATTTTCTTTATATCGCTTTTAGGGAGTTAAGAAAACTGGAAATGGAAATTCTGGAAGATTTAGGAGAAGGCGGACAAATTCGTCCTTCAGAGCTTGGGTTGCTTGTCTCCCCGAAAAACTTTTATGGTCTTGATACAAATAAATTTGGTTTAGAATTAGCAAAAGTAGCTTTATCTATTGGTCGAAAACTTTTAGCTGATGAGTTTAATATAAAAGACCCCTCTTTGCCGTTTGATGACTTGGATAATAACTTTTTAGCTGAAGATGCCTTGTTTGCTAAGTGGCCTAAAGTGGATGCTATTATTGGTAACCCTCCCTACCAATCCAAGAACAAAATCCAACAAGAAATGGGAGTAAGTTATATAAACAAAATTCGTGAAGCTTATCCCACTGTGCCAGGAAGAGCGGATTATTGTGTTTATTGGTTTAAAAAAGCCCATGACCATCTTTCCAAAAAAGGCATGGCTGGACTGGTTGGAACAAATACTATTCGGCAAAACTATTCCAGAGAAGGCTCTTTGGATTACATAGTTCAAAACGGAGGTATTATCACGGAAGCTGTATCTAGCCAAAAATGGTCTGGTGAGGCGGCTGTATATGTGTCTATAGTAAATTGGACAAAAGATAAACTATACAAAAATAAAAAAAAGAAGCTTTTTATAGGAAAAAGTATATATCTGGATGGCTATGCACAAGAATTACATGCTAATAAGCTAAGGGAAATTAATTCTGCATTGTCTATTGATGCGGATGTTTCTCAAGCTAAGGTGTTAAATATTAATAGAAAATCTAAGACGGCTTACCAAGGTCAAACACATGGACATTTCACTTTTTTAATATCTGGAAAAGAAGCTGAAAAAATGATTTCAAGAAAACCAATTTTTAAAGAAGTTTTAAAACCTTTTTTAACAGCTCATAATTTTATAGCTGGAAAAACTCCTTTGCCAAAAAGATTTGTTATAGATTTTTCAGGTAAAACTTTAATACAAGCACAAAGATATAAAGCATTATATAAAGTCATAGAAAAAACAGTTTTGCCAAAAAGGAGAGAGGAAGCGGAGAAGGAGAGGGCGCGAAACAAAAAATTGCTGAAAACAAACCCTAAAGCTAGAGTGAACAAACATCATCAGAACTTTTTAAAAAAATGGTGGCAGTTATCTTATCCCAGAACAGATTTAATGAAAAAAATTAGAAAAATAAAAAGATACTGTGTCTGTGGTCGTGTTACTCAAAGGGGCATCTTTGAGTTTGTCCATTCAAACATCAACCCAAATGATGCTTTGATTGTTTTTACTTTTGATGATGATTACTCTTTTGGTGTTTTACAATCCAGTATGCATTGGATTTGGTTCACACATAAGTGTTCGACTTTAGCTGAGACTTTTCGATATACGATTAACACAGTATATGATACATTTCCTTGGCCACAAAAACCGACATTAACTCAGATAAAGACAATCGTTAAAAGAGCTAGAAAATTAAGAGAAGTGAGAATAAAAATTTTAAAAACAGAAGGGATAAGTTATCGTGATCTATATCGTTCTATGGAATTGCCTGGGGACTATGAATTGTTAAAACATCACAAAGCTTTAGATGAAGCCGTTTATTCTGCTTATGGTTTCAAAAAAACACAAGATGAACTTGATTTTCTTTTGAAGTTAAATTTAGATTTGTCTAAAAAAGAATCCAAAGGTCAAAAAATTACGGGGCCGGGATTGCCGCAGATTGTTAAAACCCCAAAAGAATTGATTACAAAGGATTGTATTTCTTTATAAAGAGTATGGAATACTTTTTGCTTTATGGTTTAATGGTTTTATGATTAAAAGATAAGACTTTAATTAAAAAGGATAAATTGATGTATGAGAAGATATTAGAAGTCAAAGGACCAGCCAAAGGAGCTATCCGACGGATTATGCCAGATATTGGTTTTGGCGCTATTTGGGATAAAAAAAATAAACAAGATGTATATTTTTCTACTGTAACAGAATTTACCAATACTTCTTATGAAAAACTCAATGAAGGGGATATTGTGGAAGTCTTGGTTGTCAGAACAGCCAGAGGTTTGTTTGCCAAAAATCTTTCTTTGAAAGAAGCTCGTCCCACCCAAGAAACAGAAATCAGTCCGATTTTGTAAAGGCACCCACACTTCACCTTAAGCTGAAAATTATACGGGTCAAGTCCCTAGTATTGAATTTTGCCTATCTTTATAAAATTTATTTTTCCATTAAGAATAGAAACTCTATGTTTTTTCCTTCTTTAGTTTTTGTCCAATCGTAAGTCCATCGCATTCCCGACATAACATTGCGTTTGTAATCAATTGAAAAAATATGAGCTTTCTTGCATTGTTTGCTGATGATTTCACATATTTCTTCTTTTGTCGCTCTTCCTCCATTATTATAAGAAAGCAATATATACGGGGAGGAACATTCTTTTATCAGTTTCTCAATGGCTTTTAGAGCGATAAACTCTCCCTCTGTATTTTTCCGAAATTCTTCAAAAACAGAACCTGCCACTCTATCATTGCAGTCTGTTCTTCTGTTTGTTTTACCTGACAGTTCCGGTTCATCATTTAAACATATTGTCTTCCAAACATGATAATAAGAAGCATAACGAACACGAGAAGGAGGCATCTTTTCATTATTAGAACCATAGGGGGGGTCAAAATAGGACAAATCAACTTTAACTTTACGGAGAACTTGAAAAATATCTTTATTCATTACTTTATGATGGCTTGATTTTGTTTCCATCAAGGGCATTAAGAGTTTCACTTTATTAAAAGAACGAGGAGACCATTCCCGAAGATAAGAGGCATAATGTCCAAGAGTGCTGTCCACTTTATCCAAAGCCAAAATCAAACTTGTCAATAAAATAGATTTTTCAACAGAACTCTCTGCCACCTTATCTATTTCTGGTCTTATAGCATCTAGTTTTTTTGTATTATGTATTTGCCAGATTTTTTTCTTTCCGTCTGAATGGAGGGAAAGACCTCCATTGGCTTTACCCCCATAATATTCTGAAAACCAACCTATATAACCTTTTAAACTATTGAGGTAATCTATCTTTTCTTGTAATGGATTACTTTTTTTTCCTTTCAAATAACATTCTCCAAAAACTTTTGACCAAACAGCCAAATCATTTGCAATTACTTGGTAATCACATTTTGCAAGAGCTTGGCTCACTCTTGTCGTTCCTGAAAAACCATCCAATATTCGTTTTACAGGTAGAGAATGAACGACAGAAAGAATATAAGGAAGTAATTTTAGTTTAGAACCACTATATTTAATACCTTCGGTTGAAATAGGAATGGAAGGGTCTTTGAGCAAATTAAATTGTTCTGAATCATTCTGTTTAGCTATTGGTGTCAAATATGTTTCAAGCATATTTTTTTCTCAACTAGGAAAGCATTGATTTTTTATATCTATCATCATAATAAAAATAAAGAAAAAGTCTGACTATAAAAAAGGTTTAAGTCCAATAAAAAGTGGAAAACGGGTTATTTATGGAGTATCTTTAAATTAATTCTAGTAGCTAAAAATAGAGTTTACTACAAAACTCAGCTAAGAAAATATAATCTTTAGGAGATTTATGCAATTAAAAGCTGTAAGAGAGATTAAAAAAATCCATTTTAAAGAAACAGATACTCTTGTTATTTTTGGAGAAGTTTTTCCCGGTGGATATGTCAGTGGCTTGATTCGCTCTGCTCAGTCTAAAGGAATGAAAGTGATTTACTCTACGGTAGGACGACGTGACTCAGATGGAAAGTTAAGACAACTAAATGCACAGGAATTAGAGTCGCAACCTTCTCCTCTTATTAATATCCCTTTGGAAGCGGGCTTTGATATGGAGCCTTCTCACTCTGGTCAGCGGCCTATTGATCTCTGCCAGGAAATCAAATTAAGTCAATGGGATCAAACTACACTAGATAAAAATGTAATAGAAGATTCTAAAAAAAGAGCTATATTGTCTTTTCAAAACCGCACAAAGCAATGGTTAAAAGAGCTAACGGCCCTATTGCCGGATAAAGGCAATGTATTGATAGCTCATACTATGGCTGGAGGAGTGCCTAGAACGAAAATTTTACTCCCTATACTCAACCGTGTCCTTAAAGGAGTAGGGAAAAGATTTTTTTCTTCTGAAGTTTTTTGGAAATCAGATATGGGATGGTTTTGCGAAAATAATTTTAATGAAGTAACCGCTCAAACATATAAGCATTTAATTGAATTGAGTACGCCTTTAAGAGAGCAATTAAACAAACAAAACCGGCAAATTTTTTATACGGCCTATAGTTATCATGGCACCGAAGTTCTTATAGAAAATCAGTATCAATGGCAAACGTATTCACCTTATCTGCAAGGTTTTGCTAAGATGGAGTTGGAAAATATTTCCTCTGACTTTTCCCGTAAGGGCTTAAACACATGTGTTTTTAATGTTCCCGAAATATTGACTAAATCTAGTGCTGTCTTTCCAGGGGTGGAAATTCCCCTTTACACTATTTTAGGTGCTTTAAAAAAAGACGGAGGAGAGGACGGGCAAAAAATAGTATCTCATTGTTTAAAACAAATGACAAAAGACGCCTTTAATATTATTACGGAAACAACAAAAAATTATTTTGAATCGGAAGAAGTAAAAAAACAATCTGTATTTGAAAAATGGCCCCAACACAACAGTACTGCACAGATGGAAAAAATGCTTAATATCTCAAAAAAACTGTCCAGCCTTCATAAAGACACTTCCCAAAGCATCACTCCTTTTTTAAGTGAAACCTTATTTAATAGTTGTGGTAATCTCATACTTCAGGAAATAGCTCAAACAAAACAGGCTGTCTGCTGGCTGGGACATGATGTGATCGCCTCCGATATTAGGGATAGAGAGAGGTATCTCTAAGAGTTTCCAAAAGTTCTGTATTACATGTTTCCCCTGCTTGCTCTCTCTTCTTAGCCATAAAACCCTTCACCAGAGTGGAAAAAACCTGCGTCAGCTTCTCATGATCTAAGTATAGATCCCACCAATTTATACCAATGCCACGCAAAGCCGTATGTGTAATTAACTGCATGGCTGCCCCCATACTTTCATACCATTTCAAAGTATCACCCGTAGGTAATCTACGATTCTTTATAACATAGGCATACATGGCCGCTGTCCAATCATCCGAGGACTGACAAATTAAATAAATCAATACATGGGATAAGTAGCCATGAAAATTAGGGAAAGCAGCCCATACCTCATCGTTATCCAAAATAAAATCTCCATTTAAGTCATAGCGATTGATGGTGGTTTCTACAAAATAAACAGCCATAATTATATTTTTTAAATGATCTTGGGTCAGATAAGATACTTGTTGATATTCTTCCTCTGTCTCAAATGCAATGTTAATAAGGGCTTCTGTAAGTCCTTTTTTTTGCTCTTCATCCATCCTTGACAAAACTTTTTGAAAATCAGACATGTTCTTCGCTTGCTTTAAAAATTCAGGAATCAAATGCAATCGAACACAATCAATGTCATATTGATTATCTGTGTGAAGAGGATGCTTAGATGATTCTATATGATGACCGGATCCACATTTTTTTAAAATAGCCGATTCCAACTCAAAAAGAGAAAACCCAATAGAAATAGCATAGGACAGATATTCCGTAATTTCACCGGAGGTGAGATATTCTTCTTCATTCCATTTACCAAACCCTTTGGCAGAAGGTGTTAACATATTAGCCGCTATAAACTCTGCTTCCCCGGCGGCTAAAGCCCTATTTTCTGTTTTTTGAAACCACCCCATATTTTCAGCAATAATATTAAAATCCTGAAAGAACCTCCTCAATTCTTTTTGAGTCATGCCTGAACTCCTAGGGTATCTCGCTTCATATCCCTCTCTCATCATAGTAGCTATAAGATAATAAAAGTTGTATAGAGTTAAGTTTTTATAATCAGGGATCTTTTTCAAGATACTTTCTGTACTATAAATTTCCCTCGATAAATTGATTTTTCTTCCAGACCCGTAAAGAGGTTTTAGCAAAAGTATTTGTTTCATAATATTTTGTCCTTTTAAAAAAGACTCTGTTCCTGGAAAAAAAGAGGAGGGCATTGTTAAAGGAAGCATCCTGTTTTTCTTAAAAGCAGTTTCCTGGGATATATGATCTAAAAAAGCCTGTACTCCTCTCCACGGCTGTATGGTTTTATGAATTTTATCTAATTGAGGGAATGTTAATTCAATAACTCCATATCTATCTTTTTCTACATTAAAAACTTTTCCAAAGATAATTAGTAATAAACTCCTTACCGCTTTCTGTTCAAAACTTTTAGGTAATATTCCCCTATTTTGTAAGTAAGAAACGACTTTAAAAAAATCAGATTCATTAACTACACGATCGGGATGATTTTTTACTGCGAGAGACAAAAAATCCAACACATCTTGTACAATCAAAGATATGTAACGCATCCCTTGAGCAGAAATAAAGGCACCTTGTCTTTTTAACATCAGATAATTGATACCAACAGAAACTAAATAAGAGTGCCCTAATAAAAAGTCTTCCCATTCGTTTGGCTGAATAACTGTATCCTCACCACCTACAGAAAATTGTTTCAAAACACCTAATAAATTTATTTTTTCATTAACATTGGATATATTGTACTGATGATCAAAAAAGGAATATAATTCCTGGACAAGTATCTTTAAATCCGAAAGCAGATAAGGATGAGAAAACTGTCTGATAAAAATCGAGATACGGTTCAGTGAATCTGCAAATTGTTGCTCCATCGTCGCGTTTAAGTGACTTATATCCCATTCTACCTGTTCAGCGTTTGTGGTATTCAATATTTGAATATAAGGCTGAAAAAAAAGAACTTCTTTACTCAAGACATCCACAAAAACAATGAACCGTTCAATATCCTCTTCGGTCAATTTATCTACAAGTCCTCCAATAATAACCCGCTTCAATCGCATCAGCTGAGTTAAAAGAGTATCATTTATCACTCTATCCTGTAAAAATAGATCATGAATAAATTTTCTTAACTCACGGGGAGTAAATTCTCCTTTTTGTTCCCCGCGCACACGATCTTTAAAAATAGTTAGAGCCGCTTTTAAACAATTGGAAACCTGATTGATCTGATGAACAGTTAACTGACCTTTTAGATACAGATCTATTTTTTCATTGATTTCATTTAAACACCCAATGGACACTCCCTCCGTATTTAAAAAGGAGTTTCTCTCCCCTACACGCAATCCACATCCTTGCATCATCAGCAATACGACGATCAAAAGAACAGAGCTATTTATAAAAATACATTTACTCACCATAACGACACACAATATAAATGTTAACTTAGGTTGTTCTGAATTACATACCTTATAGGCCCCCGTAATGTCACATTTTTTAAACCTCATCACTCTAAGGGTTGACCTATAAAAGGGTTTTTTGTATAAAAAACCCTTAAACAAGGGGGAATTATGCATTTCTATGTTTTTCATAAGTTTTTAAGGTTATTGTCCATCATCTGTATTTTAGGAATAGGAAATCTGTCTTACGCCCAAAATCAGGGCGAAACACCAGAAACCTCAAATGCAGAAATGGAGTCTCCTGAAGAGACAGAGACAACACCAAAGAACGAGGATGAAGGTAATACAGATATAACTCAAGAGACAGCAGAAGAAGATAAGGAAAAATCTTGCGGTTCCATTCAAATCATCGAAAAGCTCCAGTTGGAATGGTCCAATAGGGATGAAAAAGGAGAACTTCTCGATCAACTTGCAAAGTTAGACAATGATGATTTACAGAAATGTCTTTGTACCAATACAGATAAAGAACTGATGGGGGTTACAGTTATGGATCTTGCCCGGCACACCAACGCTGAGTTAGCAAAAAAAGCTACAGCCCTGGTGGAGTCATTTGATCCTGTGTTCTGTGTTAACGAGATGCTTAACTCAACAGATCAACATCGTTATAAGCACATTGTGAAGTTTCTCCTTCGTATTGAACCGGATCAGGCTAAAGAGATCTTTGATAAAGTTTCCTTTTCGGAAAACAATAATCAGGATAAAGTTTACATGGGTAAAATAATTTTTGAAAATTTTATTCCTCATTTAATACCAATTATGTTGATCCCTACCGCCTCTGAAGAAGGAGATCGCTACTATGTAAAAACGCAGTGGGATCCCAATAATGAAGAGCAACTTAATTGTTTATCTAAACTGTTTAAAGAAACCATGCTAGCTAAACGTAGCGAAAAACAAGAAAAAGATTGGATGAAAAAGCTAAACGGTACTCGATGGGCATATTGGTATTCAAAAGAATGGGCTATGGGCTTAGCTCAAGGTGTTACACAATGTGGTGCTAATGCCTCTTTCGTAAAAGGACCAAATAGTTAAGAAATAAAGTTCTTTGTAGGAAATATAAGATTGATTAGCTATAACCCGCCGGCAGCCCCTTCTCCACGGGCATCGAAAGCTCCTTCCAGTAAGCCATCTTTCTTTTGAGAAACAGCGTAAGCTTTAGCAATGGAATCGCGTACTTTTATTTTATGTCCTCGTTTCCTTAATAAACTCAGTACAATAGGTGGAAAACGATTTTTTTCAACAAACAACACGCGTGGTAAAAATTGATGATGGACACGAGGGGCCTGAACAGCCGCATCTAAGTTTAACCCTTTAAACAAATAGCGATATAAAATCTGTAAGACCGAACTGATAATCATCGGGCCTCCCGTCGCCCCTAAAGCCATTACCACTTTGCCTTGCTTCTCTACAATAGTGGGACTCATGGAGCTTAAAGGGCGAAAACCAGCTCTCACCTTATTGTTTGCACCCTGTATTAAACCAAACTGATTAGGTTTACCGGGATAGGTGTTAAAGTCATCCATTTGATTATTTAAAACAATTCCATATTTGTCCGTAACGACAAAAGAACCAAAATTACCATTTAAAGTTAATGTCATTGAAACCACTTCTCCTTTGTTATTCATGATAGAAAAGTGAGTGGTTTCATTCGATTCTCGATGAGGTAAGGTGTCTTTTAATACAGGCAGTTTTTTTACTTTATTCAAGGAGATTTGAGCACCCAACTTTTTTAAACTTCTGCGAGAAAGCCATTTTTCCAAATAAGGAGCAGGGCTGGATAAATCTCCCATCTGACTTCGTGGACGAAAAGCAAAAGATAAAATCTCTCCCAATAAATGCCATTCACTAATACTATATAAAGTCATCTGATTGATTTTTTTTTGTTCCATTAATTTAGCAGCACGAGCCAAAATAATCCCTCCTGAACTGGGAAGAGGCATACTAAATACCTGATAAGCTCCAAATTTAAACTTTAAAGGTTGCAGCCAACGTACACGGTAATTTTTTAGATCTTCCAGGCTTATGACACCTTTATTTGCTTTTACAGTCTTAATGATGTCCTGAGCAATTAAGCCATTATAAAACAATGTTTTGTTCTTTCTCTGAATCAGCCTTAAAGCCTCTACTAGCTTATCTTGTCGAACAAACTGCCCAGGTAAATAAGGTGTCCCATCAGAATGAAAGAAAATTCTTCTGCCAGACAGATTAAATTTTTTAGATAAACCTTGTGTTCTTCTTAACCATTGCCCTGATACAATAAAGCCACTACCTGCCAACTTAATAGCCGGGTTAAGAAGACGAGACCAGGGAAGAGAACCATATTTTTGATGGATAGCCCATTGACCCGCTACAAAACCCGGAACACCTACGGCTGCCCCTAAATCCCTAGGAGACAATTTTGTTTTAACATAAAAGTCTTCTGTCATTTTAGAAGGAGCTGTTTCACGAAAATCTAAGGCCTTGATTCCTGACCGATTTTTTAATAAAGCGAAACCTCCGCAACCCAAAGAAACAAAATAAGGATGTGTCACACTTAGTGTAAAAGCTCCCGCTATAGCGGCATCAAAAATATTACCCCCTTCACGATAGATCTCTTTAACAGCGGAAACCAAATGAGTAGAAGGGCCTGATATAACAATTTTTTGTGTTTGAACCGACTGCGCTAAAGCAGGAAATAAGGGAAGAAAGGCTAAACAATAAAGTAAAACTTTTATATATATAATTATTGTTTTTATCATTTTTCCTCTTTACTTTTTATGTTGTTAAGAGATAGATGAACTTTTTTTTGAAAGCCCATTAACTCAGTCATACTCATACTGTGGTTATTTCGGTTATACCCGGCTTCTGTTGTTTCCTACAAAAATACCGGCCGGGCAGCCGGTGGTTCAAACATCAAACTATAGTATATAAGTAGCGTAGCTAAAGGTGATAACAACTAGAATACTATATCCATTAAAAAAAACATGCAATAATTAATATCAAACCTGCGTTAAAAAACTCTTTTTATACCGATCCAGTATGTTTCTTATAACAAAGAGGTTATATCTATATCAACCACATCTTTCCCGAAACTGACTAATTAAAGAATCTCCATACTTATAAATAGAACCCGCACCCATAGTAATAAATACATCTCCTCCCTTTAAAATCGGTAGTAAAACAGAAAATATATCTGCCTCTGAACAGTAAGAACAAGAGGGGTGTTGTATTTCCTTTGCTAATACATCAGAGGAAATACCCTTCATTGGAGTTTCTCCAGCAGGGTAAATATCTGTCAAAAACACATGATCCGCTTCTTTAAAACAAGTTAAAAAATGAGACCAGCAGTCCGATGTCCTGGAAAATCGATGAGGTTGAAATAAAACGATTAACCTTTTTTCTTTTCCAAATTTTTCGCGGAAAGCAGAAAGCACCGCCCGCACCTCTGTAGGATGATGAGCATAATCATCATAAAACTCTATACTTTCTGTATTAACCTGGTTTAAGCCCTTCGGCTGTTTTTCCACTTCTCCAGGTGGTACAGCTTTTCCTGAGTTTGTAACAACAAGACCCTTTGGATTTAATTCTGCCTTTTTATGAAAGCGACGATCCACTCCTTTAAATTGGAGAAAACTCTGACTGCACTCTTCAAAAGAAAAACCTATAGTCATAGCCGTTGCACAAGCGGCCAAAGTATTTAAAGCATTCATAGAACCAGGAAGGGGTACATTCAGTAAACCCATTTCCTGCTCATTTATAAACACTCGATATTTTTGAGCCTTATCTTTCTCTAAAACAAAGTGATTATCTGGATTAAAACCATAAAAAATAACTTTCTGCTCTATATTGGACAGCAAATCACGCAAAACAGGTTGATCTCCCCAGGCCACGACACAACCATAAAACGGCACTTTTAAAACAAAATCCAAAAAAGCCGACTTTAATTTTTCAAAAGAACCATAATAATCTAAATGATCTCTATCAATATTGGTAATGACAGCCATTTCCGGAGACAAGCTTTTAAATCCTCCATCACTTTCATCCGATTCCGCTATAAACCACTTTCCTTTTCCAGGAAAAGCCGTGGACTGAAATAAATGAGAACGACCACCTATAACTACAGTAGGATCTTTTTTATTGTGAATAAAAATCTGTGCCAATAAATGAGTGGTGGTGGTTTTGCCATGTGTTCCTGCTACTACAAGACCTCGCTTTAATCTCATAATCTCAGCTAAAGCCTCCGATCTTTTAATAATCGGAAGTTTTCTATTCTGAGCCGTTTGAATTTCAATATTATTTTCTGGCACCGCACTGGATTGAATTATTATTTCCGTATTTTCAATGTTCTCTTTCTTGTGACCAATGGAAACGGAAATACCCAACTCTCTTAGCCTTTGGATCTGTGCATTTTCCACTAAATCACTACCCGTTACAAAAATACCAGAATGATGCAGCAGTTCTGCAAGACCACACATACCAATCCCGCCAATACCCACAAAGTGCACTCTCACTCCTGTAGTAAATCCAAACCGTTTATTCCCATCTTTAGGAAAATAGACTTTTTCAAGTTTGTAAGAAGCTTTACCCTTAGATAAAGACGAAAACTCCTGGGAACTCTCAAACATGATCGGTTCAAAAAAATCTCTGTTTTCTTTCATGCAGGCCGTGCTCCTCCCTGTTTTATTTTTCTAAACTTTATTACTTAGTCGGTTCTGAAAAAGTGTTCTGTCTCAAAATTTTACAAGTCTAATTATTTTATTCAGAAAAACAGTTTGCCGGTGGAAGATCCAAGGTCCTTGGTTTCCTACCTAAGGAAGACAAGGACCGTTCCGAGAGGCAAATCCTCGTATAAAGGCAAATCTGTTTTTCTGAATAAACATATTTACTAATAACTCATTCTCCTCGTAGCGACTGGATTCCTGTTTTCACGGGACGGAAAGCCACTAAAGTGGCTTTCCGTTAACCCTCTTGTTTGCAACAATTTTGAGTGAAAGAAGCTTTTTCTTGCTAATATTCCCCTCCCTTAAAATAGCAAAAATATAAATAAAATCAAATTGTTGAGACTTTTTCAGAACCAACTAAGTAACCCTTCTTAAAGATGGCTAAACCATGAACATCAGAAAGTCCAGACTGGATTCAATGTATCTCTAGCTTCAAAAAAACCTTTTTAGAAGATATCCAGCTATATTATCCGCTGTAGCACCCAATTTCAAGTCATGAACACAAGCAGACAACCGGCTTATTTTCTGAGGATTATTTACCAGGCTCGTTAAAAGACTCTTCAGTTCTTCCTTATTAAAATCTTCTTCCTTAACACAAATAATAGCCGATTGGTATTCTAAATCCTGAGCATTTTTTAACTGATGTTGATCGGCAGAACTCGCTAATGGAATCACAATACCCGCTCGACCAACAGCAGAAATTTCGGCAATAGTACCCATGCCCGCTCGACCAATAACAAGATCCGCCCACGCATACACTTCATGTATATTATGCAAAAAAGAAAAAGCTCTTACATTATCACACACGGAGTATATTTTTTTTAAACTTTCAAAATCTCTTTCTCCGGCTTGATGAACAAACGAAAAACGAGAAGTGTCTTCAGAAACAATAAACTCAGAAACCACCTTATTAATCACAAAAGACCCTTGACTGCCACCTAATACCAATATTCGCAAAGGGTGATCCGGCTGATTTTTAATAGAAACCTGACTGATGGCAGAACGAATAGGAAAAGGAAACTGAGTGTGTTTTTTTGCCTTTGACGGAAAGTATTTTTTTGTTGTAGAAAAAACGAAAATCACTTCATCCACAATATAAGAAAGCCAACGATTAGTGAGTCCCGGGATAACATTAAATTCAAAAATAATTGTTTTTTTACGAAGTAAAAAAGCCGCTAGCAACAGAGGACCACTGACAGCCCCTCCTGTACCAATGACAAGAGAAGGTTTTAGTTTTATCAAAAGAATGAGAGCTTTTAACAAAATAAAGGGAAGAGAAATAAATGTTTTCCATCTCTCTACCCTTTTTACATTTTTTCTTAAACGACCTACTGATAAACAATGGGTCACAAAAGAACACCGAGAGTAAATATTCTTTTCCAATAGAGAAGAGCCTCTAACAAATTCGATCCGACAAGATTTATCAATATGTTTTAAACCATCCGCTATAGCCAAGGCAGGCAGAATATGTCCTCCCGTACCCCCTGCCGCTATCAATATTTTATTAGATTTTTTTTCCATTCTGTTTAATATACAAAATGATTATGTTTTTCTATATTTAAAAGCCATCCAAATAACAGAAAAGTACATACTAAGGCACTCCCCCCATAACTCATAAAAGGCAATGTCAAGCCTTTAGGAGGAAGTATCCCCAAATTCACCCCGATATGAATGATAGTAGAAAAGGCAAATACCATACTGAGTGAGAAAGCTAAAACTTTTTGTAATAGATCTTCTGTTCTTAATGCAATCTGCATTCCATAATAAACTAATAAAGCATATAATGTCAGTAATACACAAAAACCTATAAACCCAGTTTCTTCACCAAAAACAGCTAAAGTAAAATCCGTATGCGCTTCCGGCAAAAAAAAGAGTTTGCCCTGCCCCTGTCCCAACCCTACTCCAAAAGCACCCCCGGAATGAAAACTAATCATGCTTTGTATAACTTGAAATCCAGTTTCTAAAGGATCGGACCAAGGGTTTAATACCGCTTTAATACGTGCCATTCGGTAGGGAGTAAAAATCACCATCAAATACATACCTAAACTAATTAAAAATAAAGCACTAAAGATATATTTCCACTTAAAACCTAAAACAAATACAATACTTAAAGCCAAACAAAAAAATAAAAAAATAGTGCCAAAATCAGGTTGTAAAGCTAATACTAATAAAGGCAAAGCAAATGCAAAAATAGGAAAGAGCCAAAATAAAAAAACATGATGGTTAAAAAAACTCTGTTCCTTTAAAGCTATAAGATACATAAAAGCAAAGGGGGAACTCACCTTAAAAAGCTCTGCCGGTTGAAAACGAAATCCAAAAGGCAAATCCAACCACCTTTGCGCCCCCCCCGCAGAAGCTCCAATACCAGGGATAAGAGTTATAATAATTAACAAAACGGAAAGGACCCATAAGCTGATTCCAATAAATCGTGCCCATTTCCAAGAAATAGTAGCTATAAATAAAAGAGCTAACAAACCAATTATAAAAAATAACACCTGCTTCTTAAAAAAGAAGAGACCATCATTGTATTTTTCTATAGAAAAAATATAACTGGCACTATAGACCTGCACCAAACCAAAGCCTGCTAATAATAAAACTAACAATAAAATTTTTCTATTAAGTATGCTGTAAAAAAAAGACAATGTACTCTCTTCTGATGTTATGCCGAACAGGTATTATTTTTCTGTAACTTCTCCACTTTTTCCTTCGAGAGCGACCGAGTTTTTCTACCCGAAATTTTCAAACATGGTCCTCACGAAAGCAGAGAACAATCACTCCAATTTATTCAAAAGCTTCAAAAACATCTTCCTCTTCATACGGTTCTTTTTCATCCAGATCCACTGCCTCCGAATCTTTTTCAAAACCATCAAAACCCGCCGCATCTTTAGCTCCCACTTCCTCCTCCACCTCATCAAAAGGATCGTAACCACTTTGTGTAGAAAGCCCCGCGCTGAGAGAAACAAGAAAATCACCTGTATGAATAGGATGATCCATTTCCGTAATAACCCCCGTGGCAAAACGATCTTCCGTATAAATAATTTTTACTTCTCCTACCTTTATATCGTAACCATAGGATGCTTTTCTTTGCACACTAAGATTCGCTTTTACCTGATACATCTGCCCCACAGACAAACCACTGGCTAAACCACGATTCAAATAAACCAAAGAATAGGGGGAAGCCATACTTTTTATATTAGGTCCTATACTGGGAAAACCAATAATTTGAGCTTCCGCAGATCCCATCAGGTCTGTAGTTTTATAATCAAATTGAATTAAATTCCTATCTGAAACAATAGCCCTTTTAGTAATAGGGCTAAAGGACTTAGTCACCTTAGCTTCATATAAGTCAAAAGAATCTGGCACTCTCCCAATAACTTCCACTTCTCCCTGTACCTCCACTTGATACCCAAAAGGCCCCCTGACACCCCGAATAGAAGATACTAACTTACCTTTATTGTGCATTACCGCCAGCTTTTGCCCTGGATTCACCGGATCCCTCATCTCTAAAATCAATCGCTGTCCCGTGTGAAACTGAGTTCCATACTCTTTTTGACTAGATATAACCCCTTGACCAGAAGGTGGTTCATCAGATACATAGTAGCGTAAAAAAGCCATCGTAAGTTTCTTAACATGCTCAAAACTCATTTGAAGATCAGAATTCTCGTCGTCTAACTCCCCTCTCATATATAAAGGAGGTAAACTGGCTGGAATATTTTTCATAATCGGCAAAGTTTTATGGGAAGAAGGTACAGTAACCTTTTTCCCTTTTAAAAAATCCGGGGGAGGAGGAGGAGCTTTAGATTCTGGTACACCCCCTATCCCCCCCTGCACAAGATTTACAGAGGGAGGAGTTCCTTCCGTACCATATATGAACCCTAAATTTCCTTCTGGTTGAATAAGATGGGGATTTGTTATAGCTGGGTTAGTGGACCATAACTTTGGCCAATAATTAGGATCACCAAACAGCACTTTACTTATATCCCATAAAGTATCCTTTGGCTGAATAACATATATATCTTTACCACCTACAACACTACTCCATTCCTCTGCAGAAACCCTTTTACTGTAGTATCGAATATAAGTCTCATACAAATTTTGTTCATATATATCCACAACTGAGTCAGTGGTGACACCTGCTTCCGCTATTGTCTCATCTGGAGAAGAGATTTCATCTGCAATAGTGTCTGTATCAAAAGAGTCAGCACTTTCCGTTTCTTCGTCATCAGAAAGACCGGCATCAGGAATATGAGCACCTTCCCCTTGCTCTTCTTTAGGGGCAGGAGTGGTTTTAGCTGAGTCTGTCATGTCACTTTCCGGTTGTAGAGACTCCAGTTCCTCTTCGTCATCCAACCACTCTATATCCTCATCATCCTCTTCCTGCGCAACAACATAAGTAAATGAAAAAATTAGAAAAATAAAACAGGCACAACACAAAAAAACCAAGATGGGTTTTATGAAAATCTTTTTCAAAATATCCAACTCCATTTGTTTCTGAAATAGACAAAGCCTACCAAATCAGACAGATATAAATACAGCTTACATTAATCATAACCTCTTTTATAAAATAAAAGTAAGTCCTAAAAATTATTTTCTATTTCTGGCTTTTAACCAATCATTCCATTGCCACTTTGTAAAAAATGTCCCCATTTTTGCTATTCAACAGTTTGAAATGACTATTGGCTTAATCCTTATTTTAGTTATATTATGCGTTAATCCCTTCTCCTTGCTTTCCTTTATTGAGCCCGGTTACCACATTTTACATAATTGGTGTCTAAAAAGGGTACAAATAGGAGCAGGGGCAAATAAAATACTGTCCGATGCCCAACCTGAACCAACAGAAAATCTAAATATTCTTTATTCTGCTTTTATTTGTGGGGAAAGGTTACCGGACGGAGAAATAAAAAAAACTTTTATTGCCCTGGGAATTATACATCTCACTGTCATTTCTGGCGCTCATCTTATCTTCCTGGAAAAACTCTGGAATTTACTGCCTGTTTTTCGATTTAAAAATATTCTATTAGCTTTGTTTCTCTTGATATACTCCATGAGTGCTGGCTTAAGCCCACCCATTTTAAGAGCTTTATTCTCTTTATTATTAGCCCGAATAAATAAAAAACTAAAACTCTTCTGGAGCCCTTATGTACGGGTCCATATCAGTGGCCTTTTATGTTTGTTATGCCAAAATACTTGGTTTCACTCCCTATCCTTACAGCTGAGTTGGATAGCCAGTATGGGTATGTCCAATTATCGTCTTTCCAGATTAAAATCCTGTGTGCTCACCTTTTTACTTATCTTACCTATTGTCAGCCAATGGGGAGGCTCCCATCCGCTAAGTATCTTTCTGAATTGGCTGATTACTCCCTTGGCCGCCTGTCTGCTTCTTCCTTTATCTTTGCTGACTGTGCCTTTTCCATTCTTACGCTTTTTCACAGATGAAATTTGGAAACATTTTTTATATGCAATGAATTTATTTAAACCTCTAACAGAAAATAGAAGAATAGAGCTGACCTGGTCTCTTAGCTCTTTTCAGATATGGATCTATATTTGCATCTTTTTTATTTTACTCCATTTATACTTTGTTTACTCTATGCGTAAATACAGTGAAAAATCCATAGAATCAGGGGAAACAGAGACCTATCATCGCCCCTACTTTGGCAAACCTCGCGGGAATTAAACCGGATTATATATATGAAGCAATACAAAACAAAATACTTAGCCACTTTTATATTGGTTTTTCTATTTCCCGTCCATAATTTTAGTCAGGATAAAAAAGCGGAGCTTATTGTATGGTATGTGGGCCAGGGGCAAATGGTAACTTATTCTGATATTAAAACCTGTATTCATTTTGATATGGGAGGAGAGTTTTTTCCTATAAAAAACCTGGTGAAAGAATGCGGACAAAAAGAAAATAAAGTGTTTTTTTCCCACTGGGACTGGGATCACATTAATTTTACAAAAAGAGCTTGGAAAAGACTACCTTCTTTTTGTCGTTTAAATACCCCTGGAGGAAAAGGAAACAAGAAAAAACAAAAATTTTTATCTTTTATTCCTATGTGTGGAGAAACATCTATAAAAGTATCTAAAAAAATATTTAGAGAAATTACTTTTCCCGCTGACCGAAATAAAGATAAAAGAACG
>JAPPLY010000084.1 GCA_028819305.1 Bdellovibrionales bacterium | reverse complement strand
TGGAGTGGAGTGGAGTGGAGTGGAGTGGAGTGGAGTGGAGTGGAGTGGAGTGGAGTGGAGAAATATTTTATCATTTTATCCTCTCCTCTCCACACGGGTAACTTTTTTTTCAACAGTTGTTAGATAAATTGCCAGACTACTAAAAAACTTTTTCTCTATTA
Source organism: Bdellovibrionales bacterium (assembly GCA_028819305.1). Classification (GTDB taxonomy): domain Bacteria; phylum Bdellovibrionota; class Bdellovibrionia; order Bdellovibrionales; family UBA1609; genus JANQSP01. The sequence goes on along the minus strand of JAPPLY010000084.1, from coordinate 56,780 downwards.
AAGTTGATTAAAAGTAAGCTTCTTAAATTTTAAAAATTCTTATAGGTTTTTTCAACAACCTGTCATAACTAGTACAAATAAAGGGACAAACGTTTTTTTATTGAAAATAGCCATAGAATCTTTCACAAAAAAATTATACAACTTTTTTGTGAATTTTAAAAAACTTTTTTTTAAAATGTATCAAAGTGAAACACTAGACTTGTCCTTGACCTCCAAAAAGTTCCTACTTCCTAAATAAAGACAGGAAAAATAGCCTGTATATATTGTTGTTAACAATTGTTAGAAATAAACCGCTTAAGTCACCACCATAAACCATTTTTAAAAAAAAATTCCATAATTTTCTCAAAAATAGTTTCCAGGGTAGGAAAGAGAAAACACGCTCATTAAAACAAGACTTAACAAAACCTTGTTTAAAGATTTATTGAGTTTGTTGCTGCTTATTAAATATGGAAGCATTTTGTCTTAAAAGAGTCTCCGAGTCTCCCATCTAACCCCTGCTTCTTGACATAATCTTACAAAAGGTGTGGTAAAAAAAAATCACAAATCATTGATATTATTTATTTATTTAACATTATTGTATTGAAGTTGGAAAAAAATTAAAGAAAAAAGAGAAAATACCGAAAAAGAATAAATTCTACCATAACCAATTCAAATTGGGTTTTTCACAATGACAATAAAAGTTAAACCTAAATGTATTCTTATACTGAATCAGTATAGGAAGATTGTTATCAGTATAGGAAGATTGTTATCAGTATAGGAAGATTGTTCTTCAGAGTCTCTCTTCCATTCGGAGAAAAAAAGAAACACCTGGAAAATTCAAACTGGACTGGTATCATCCTCTTTAAATGCAATAAAGGTTTATCTATTATGGAGGCTTTAGCGGCCGCTTTTATAGGCGGAGTTGTTTTAGCAGGAACAGGGAAAATGATCTCTGTTTCTCTTCACTCCTCAAAAGTCATTCAAGCCTCCACTGCCGAACAGTCCCTTATATGGTCTATAAGTAAAGTATTAACGGAAGCCATCCCATGTAAGGCTAATCTCAAGCCCAGCAGTGGAGGTATAAGTGCCACAAATGGTAAAGGAACGATAAACGCACTCATACAGGGTTTAGGTGACCCGAATGTAGAGGATACCACTTTAGTAAAGGTAGGTAGTTTTAAGAATACTTTAGAGGTAGTAAAAATGGAGTTTTCGGGTAGTGGTACAGGTAATCCCAAGACCAGTACAGTGATTAGGGATTTTATAGTGTATTACAAGAAGGAGGGAGTGGGAACTTTGGAAAATAAACCTTGTGACAGTTCTAATGTAGAGGGTTGTTACTTTCAGGGCTGTAGTTTGAAGTATAAGTTAGAGAACAATCTGAGTCCGAATGTAGAGGTATGTGATGTCCAAAATTGTGCAGGATTGGGTGAGAATCATGTAGCGGGGATAAGCTGTGGAGCAGGCAAATACTTAAAGGGTTTTGATAGTAATGGGAACAAGATATGTGAGGTGTTAGGGGAGTGCGGTGCTAATCATTATTTGAAGGGTTTTGAATGGTAGCGGAAACAAAATATGTGAGGTTTCACAAAGGGACCAGACTTGTCCTTCCGGCAAATACTTAAAGGGTTTTGATAGTAATGGGAATAAGATATGTGAGGTTTTAGGGGAATGCAGTGCTAATGAATATTTAAAAGGTTTTGATAGTAATGGAAACAAAATATGTGAAGTTTCCCAAAGGAACCAAACTTGTCCTGCTGGCAAGTACTTAAAGGGTTTTGACAGCAGTGGAAATAAGATCTGCTTAGACAGATCCACTCTTATTAGTAGTCAGATTTGTCCATCAGGGAAGTATCTAGGAGGATTTGATAGTAGTGGAAATAAAGTATGCCATACTGTACCTACCGGTTCACAAGGTCCAGGGCCTAGAGGACCAGCAGGTAGGGACGGAGAAAGCCCTTCAGGTGGAAGAAATAGATGTGGAATTTGTTACAAATGGTCCCATAGCCTTGGCTGTACGCCAGATCATGGCAGCCACCTCCCCGCTGTATGTCCTAGAGGGCCTGGATAGAAGCTCGTAATAGTTGCAACAACATTACTCCCCATATTGGGCCATAATGTTCGTTAAAATATCAGAGAAAACTTATTGTTAATGAATTTTTCCAACTAGCTATTGAAAATTCTTAATATTTTACATAGTGGCCTACTTAAGGGTTGCTGGTTTTTAAAATCCAAAGACTTTTATCAAGTCCTGTTTTGACCACTTTTAATCAAACTTGACTCCAGCGGAAGTTTGATTATTATCAATATATGGATCAAAAAAACAAATTACTACAATTCTACCCCTCTTATGATAAATTCAAGAGGGAAATATTGGACTTAATAGAGACTAATACTTCAGAGAACATAAAACCAGACCTAGATACTGTTAAAACAAGCCTAATTGACCATATAAACAAAACAGACGGGAATTTTAAAACAGTAAAAGAATATCTGACAAATCACATAACAGACACAAATAAGAAAATCACTAAGTTAGAAAATCGGTTTGATTCCTTTGAAAATAAACTAGATAAACAAATAACAGCCTCATTATGAACTTAGATGCTCAGTACCTAGAGAAGAGATAATGACCATTTATCAACCCATCATATATCCTAACTGGATCGTTATCAAACCAATTAATGGCATTGAACATATATAATCGTTTATTCATCTGATATGCGGTCATAGAGACCGATTCAAAATAATTTATGATATGCCATGTATCTGTCTCCGGATTCGCTATAAAATCCATCACGCTTTTCTTATGATTTCTTTTCAGATACTGATCTTGGCTCCAATAAGCTGATGATTCAAATAAGGCCATATTCATATAATCAATTTTTTCTATCTTGTCCCAGCAACAACTTTTTTTAAAATAATGAAAAATTTCATGCGCTAATATTGATTCCAACAATTCGTCATTATGAATCCAGAACTCATTTTTCAAACTCGGCCATAGGATGAAAATCTCGTCGGTTCGCTCATAACTCTCATCAAAAACAAATAAACCAGATAGCACCTCATCTCCATAATTCACCCAATCGTATCCAGCCCATGTCTCGACAAAGGTCACTTTCTTTAGAGTAACACTAGGCTTCAATGGATACTCAGAGAAGATTTGATTATACCAGGTGCACATATCTTCATAAACGGTATACACCATCGTTGAGTATTCGGCCGGTTCGACAGGGAAGGAGGGATTACAGGAAGGGTCTCTCTTACGGTCTTGAGAGAAAGTTTGGAAGTGAAAAAACAATAAGAAGATTAGAATCTTCATATTTTAGGATAAAAAAACTGCTTGGAAAAAAAAGATCAATTTTAATTTATCTATAGTTGCTTTTTTTAAAAGTAAGAGGTTAAACTCTTTTCCATCTGGTGATTAAGTTGCATCCAATCCTCATCTGTTATTAAAGACGATAAATAGTCCTTATAAATAGCTCTTGTTTTTACATCAAAAGTTTTTCCTTTTTGTTCTTTGTTCCTTATCAAAGTCTGATATATATCTAAAAACATCTGCCTTTGCTTGTCCGGTAAAACTGCTTTTCTTAAAGGAATCTCTCCAGAATAGCTCATTTGAAAAAATAAAGGCCAATTAAAACAATGTCCAGGATCCACTTTACCCCTGTGACCCGCGATATGCTCGTGCCCTAAAATCCTTTCCGGGTTTTCTAAAGCCGTATAATGTTTTTTCAGCTTTTCCATTAAAACTTTAAGAGAATGATACTGCTGTGTTGTATATTCAAACAGATTGCCGTTTTTATTTACCAACTCCACTCCTATAGCAAAATCATTAAACTGTTTCCAATTCTTTTCCTCTGCTTGCCAATAACTATCCCCTGCATGCCAAGCCTTAAAACAGGACCCATCCAGGCACGATACTAACTCATAAACATCCCCATCTCTATCTATCACAAGATGGCTACTCACTTTAGAGCTAGAATCTTGAAAAAGAGCTAAAGCCCTAGAAAGCGAAGTAGCTGTATAATGAATCACTAAAAACTCCACAGTTATTTTTACAGGATCATAGTTAGGGGATTTTTTTTTTCTATGAATGACAAAAGACATTTTTTTTATTATAGTGCCTACTTATTTTAAACTCAAAGGGTTTTATTTGGCCGAACCTAGGTAAAGTTTATGACACATTTATCTCATTTTAAACCAAAATGAAAAGCTTTAGGAGAGAACAAGGTTTAAAAGGCTCGGAGGAGGTGCTTTCGATTACACCAGTTCGGCATAAAAATGTCTTTTTTGAGTGTAATATATTATATATACTTATTCAGAAAAACAGCTTGCCGGTTGAGGGTCCAAGGCCCTTGACTTTCTACCAAGAAAGACAAGGGCCGTCCCGATAAAGGCAAGTCTGTTTTTCTGAATAGACACATTTATTCATTAATTTTATATTTATTGATCTGGTTTGATCTCCCCTTTTTTTCGAGAGGACAAGTTTTTTTGGTTTCTATAAGGTGTTTCCCAATGAAAAAAGCCCTATTTTAAGCTATAGCAACCGCGCAAGTGGGGATGATCCGAAATTTCTAAATGAAAAAAGCCCCTATTTTAAGGGCTATGACAACAGAAAGGATATAACATGACTGAATTTTTATTTGAAGTAAGTATTTTTGCAAGCAAGGTGTTTATTTGTATAACCTTAATTGGAATATTAATAATGATCCTGGGTTCCGCCCTTTCTGAACATAAAAAATGGAAAAAGAAAAAGAAGCTGGAGGTAGAAGATATAGGCGATAAACTGGAATCTTACCGTCTCACTATCCAATCTTGCACCCACAGTGAAAAAACAGTAAAAAAACAAATAAAAAATATCAAAAAAGAAAAAAAGAAGGAAGATAATGCGGAAAAACCACGAGCTTATGTGTTGAACTTTGAAGGGGATGTGGAAGCTTCTCAGGTTCATCTCCTAAGAGAAGAAATATCTATTTTACTGAAAACAGCTGATCCCAAAAAAGATGAGATTATTGTAAAACTTAATAATCGTGGAGGATTAGTGCCAAATCACGGTTTAGGAGCTAGCCAATTAGCCAGACTCCGAGATAAAGGTTTTTATTTAACTGTTTGTGTAGATGAAGTCGCAGGGAGTGGAGGTTACTTAATGGCCTGTGTAGCCAATAAAATTTTAGCTGCCCCCTTTGCTGTAATTGGTTCTATTGGGGTATTGGCACAAATCCCTAACTTCTATAAATTGTTACAAAAACAAAATGTGGATTATGAAGAGCATTACGCCGGCGAACATAAAAGAACGGTCACTCTATTTGGAAAAGTCACGGAGGAAAAAAGACAAAAACTAAGAGAGCAACTAGAGGAAATACATACCCACTTTAAAGATTACATTTTAAAATACAGACCAAAGGTGCAACTATCTAAAATAGCAACGGGAGAACATTGGTTGGGAACAAAGGCAAAAGAATTGGATTTAGTGGATGATATTATAACCAGTGACGATTATATTCTATCTGTCTTGGACAAAAAAGCCGTATATGAGGTGAGTTTAAAAGAAGAACAATTAAAGGGTTTGCAACGGCTACTTTCAAAAAAAATAGAACATATTCTTACTTCTAGTCTGTTTATTTTTAAAAAATGGTTCAAGAAATATTTTTAACTTACGAGATGCCCGCTTCCGCGGGCATGACAGACCTCTTATTTGCAATAATTTTGAATGAAAGAAGCTTTTACAATTAAAAATCTATTGACAGTAAAACTTCACTGTAGCGTAGGCATCTAAAGGGACTTTTTCTTTTATAATGATTTTACGACCTTCCACTTGAAATGACACTGTTTTTCCACCCACTCGAACAGAAGTGACTTTCTTAGGAACACAGTGGAGGGGAATAGAGGGAGCATCTATCAACATATCTGCTATAGGACCTAATTGACTGCTATAATTACGAGAACAGATGGAACCAATATGACCTCTGCGGAGATTTCCATACTGAGATAAAATCTGTCCAGAGGGCTGAGCAGCTTGAGCGTAGATACGCCCTTCTACACCTCCTGATTGACTAAGGCAACTCGTATCTCCAGGGGGAACAATAATGGCATGTACCGTGGCTGTCACAAAAGGTAGTTTTTGACTGATATTTCTAAACAAAGTAGCCGGTTTATCATCTTCTTCCAAAGGAAGAATGGGGTTATCAGGGTTTGGAATCCGTCCTTCAGGAACCACACCACCATAACTTCTTTCATCTTCATCGGAAACGACAACAGCTAAGAAGAGAGAATGAGGTACAAAAAACCCAGTGTGACCCAGGGTTCTCACCACCTGATTTAAGGCATAAATACCTCTTTCATCATTTACACCTTTTGCTGATTGCTGCACTGTCTCCTGAAATAAACGTACATTATCTTTATGAACTTGCCGGTCACCGGTGGGATTAGAAAGAATATTTTGACCATTGGAAAAAGTAAGAAACTGCACATAACTAGAATCAGTGGTAACAATAGCTATCCGGTAATCCATTCGTCTGATGGTATCTAAGAACTTATCAAACTGATTTGCTATAGAGGCTAACTCCTCTTTCATAGAGGGAGAATTATCAATAACAAATAAAGCACTAATTTTACCTACCTTGGTATCGAGAGTAAATCCGCGTCTTCCTGTCGGCTTCAGAGGGTTAGAGTAACCAGTAGTAGTACCACCGTCGGTAGAAGAACCAGGAAAATCAGTCTGTCTGTATATATCCGCATCCATCTCCTCCACATCACCACAAGATAAGCCCTCCACCATATTCGCTTCTTCATCACAATCAACATCAGGTATATGTTCAAACTGTAAATCCTGGCAACCAATAATATAAAAAACCAGGAAACCAATTCCTAAAAAGGCCACCACCGCCAAAGCTTTCACATACCTTTTTTTTAAATTACTAAAATTTTTTAATTTACTAAAACACTTCATATCTATACTTAACGACAAAAATAAATAAAATATTAAAAAAATCGAGTAAAAACTAAAGAGCGACAAACCTGCCCCCGCTCTCTGTATTTTCTCTCAAAAGCCGTACAAGAAGGGCCTACAAGATGAAAGTCCTGCTTTTTTTTTATATTTTTAAATTGGTTCAATTTTAACTTACATTCTTCATAATAATCTTTTTCATTTGTCCTTATTTCCAATTCTCCACCTAATTTCAAACAATTAATCAGATAAGGCATAAAAGGACGATTAAACCATCTAAGGTTGCTCTGTCCGGGTTTGATATAAACATTAGGGTATAAAATATAGACCCTATTCAAACTATTTTCCGATACAAAATGAGTTATCCACCAAACTGCATTAGTATGAAAAATCCATAAATTAGATAAAGGTGCTTTTTGATAGCGTTTGTACATTTGATTAAACAAAGTTCGGGTCTTTTCAATAGCTATAAAATAAGACTGGGGAGAGCTTTTAGCCCTATAAAAAGCAAACTCTCCATTTCCTGAACCAATTTCTAACTCCTTAACAGAGGCTGGCGCCTGTAAATACAAAGGCACTTCTATATTTGGTCTGGGGATAAATTGCCTTTTAAACTGTCTTATATTCGGTTTTTCCATAGGTTCTATAATTTATCACATAAATTTAGTCGGTTCTGAAAAAATTCTCTTCTGCAAAATTGGGCCAATGATAGGAAAAAATGAGTTAAGCCCCCTGAATACAGAGCGACCAGATTCCCACTCCCCGCTTTCGCTGGGACAAGCTTCGCGGGGGGATAACAGACAAAGCGGGATAGAGCAAGAGCAACCAGTTTCCCGCTTCCGCGGGGGACAGAGTAATACTTTATCCGTTTTTTTATCCACAATTACCAGTTTCCCGCTTCCGCGGGGGACGGAAAGTAAAGATCTGTCTAAAAAATAGACAAAATAAGAAGGAAAAACAAGCTTAAAGTCTGTGAATGGTTTTTGCATATTAAATATTTAAAAACCCTATCAAGGAGAGAAAACAAATGAGACCCAGTTATGTAAAAGAACATCACGAACATATAGAAAATGAAAAGACCGACTTTTTAAGGGAACAAACACAATGTCCTGTTTGTCAGGGAACATTAGACATTTTTACAGAATGCATTAGTGCTCACCAAATTAAAGAAGAAGCTCGTTGTACTCAATGTATGGCCCTATCCAGAGTCCAAGATCACCTTTTGCACTAAACTTTAAAATTTTCCTGAGATTCATGGCCCCCTATCCAGAGTCCAAGATTCCCCTTTTGCACTAAAACCTAAAGTCAACCATTTGACAGTAAAGTGTCGCATTTTTGACTTACCAATCATCACTTCCGCCATCGCATTTATTATCTCCTGCCGACACTCCTATCGGATTCCCTGACGAATTCAGCTTACAGTTAGCAGATGTTAAATTACTATGGCTGCTAGTCCCCGCTTCTTTACAAACAAGCTTATTTTTAGCTGTATTATCTATATTGATAATAATATATACTTGATAATTCTTGCCTCTTACTTTTTGTCCTAAATCCAAACAAATATGATCAGCGGCCGCATTAATGGCATCTGTATCGCCATCGGTTGGACCTTTTACCACTTCACAGCGATTACCCGCATCTTGAGGACATATATAACCTACTTTTCCCTTATTACTGCAAGGATACATCGTTGTTCCTGAGGGGTGGTCTATTTTCCAACCACTAGAAGCCACACAAGACTCAAAATTAGTCAAAAAGAGGGATGCTTTATCTTTCAGTGTTCTTAAAGTAACCGTATTTACAGTAGGACGATAACTAACAACAGCAATACCAGCTATTATGGCAACCAAACCAATAGCCACCAAAATTTCCATCAGAGAGAATCCGTTTTTAGTTATCATCTTAATTTTTATTTTGACTGTTTTCTTTTAACTTTACAATTTTATTTTTATAAATACAGTAATGAATATAGAAAACAAGGAGCTTTGAGGAGAAAAATGAAGAAAAATAAGCTAGTCGGAGGAGAGTATAATTTTGATGGGCTGGTAGGACCTACTCATAATTACGCTGGCCTGGCTATTGGCAACAAAGCTTCCATGAAAAATAAAAGCCAAATATCCCATCCTCAAAAAGCCGCTTTAGAGGGCCTGGAAAAGATGAAATTTCTGATGGAAAAAGGCTTTAAACAGGCTATTTTACCTCCTCATGAGCGACCGGACTTAAATTTCTTAAAAAAACTGGGATTTTCTGGTTCTGCAGAAATGATGCTGAAATCCGCATGGAAATTATCTCCTGCTTTACTCTCCGCTTGCTACTCCGCCTCCGGTATGTGGACGGCTAACAGTGCTGTGGTTTCACCCAGTGCAGACACACAAGATAGAAAAGTGCACTTCACTCCGGCTAATTTGCAATCTTACCTACATCGTTCTTTGGAGTCCGCACAAACAAGCCGTATTTTAAAATACATATTTTCCGATTCCAGATACTTTGTTCACCATCCTCCGTTACCGGCCCATCCTGTGTTTTCTGATGAAGGAGCCGCTAATCATAATCGTTTATGCTCTACTTATCTCTCACCCGGGGTGGAAATATTTGTTTATGGACGCCAGGGTTTTTTTTCCAATAATGGAAAAACGAAAATATTTTATCCACGACAAACCAAGGAAGCTTCAGAAATGATTGCCTTCCACCACAAACTCCTACCGGAAAAAACAATTGTAGTACAACAAAATCCGGAAGCCATTGATGCGGGGGTTTTTCATAATGATGTGATTTGTTCAACAGACCAAAACCTGATTTTTTACCATGAAAAAGCTTTTTTAGACACAGAAAGCATTTTGCAGGAAATAGAGCAAAAAATAAGTCCCACTCCTTTGCTGAAAGTGTCTGTACAAACACAAGATATTTCTCTGAATGAAGTTGTATCTTCTTATTTATTTAATTCGCAATTACTACCTATATCCAAAAACAAATGGATATTATTATCTCCCAAAGAATGCCAAACCACTCCTTCTGTAAGAGATTACCTGTATTCATTAAAAGACCTAATTCAAAAAGTGTGTTTTATCCCTGTTCGCCAAAGTATGTGGAACGGAGGAGGTCCTGCTTGTTTGAGGCTAAGAGTGGTATTGACAGAAGAAGAAGCTAGGGCTGTGCATCCAGGGGTGCTTCTCCATCATAAGTTATATAAAAAGCTTAAAAATTGGATTCAAAAACATTATCGTGACCGCTTAGCTCCGGAAGATTTACTTGATCCCTTATTGATAACAGAAAGTCAAAATGCCTTAGATGAGCTAAGTGGAATACTCCAAATAAAAAATATTTATCCCTTCCAGTAACATAATAACACGATTCCCGTTTACAAGGCTAGATTCCCGTTTGCACGGGACGAAAAAGACTAAAAAGAAATAGCCACTCCGGTATTAATGCCAATATAAAAGGGTTTAAACTGTCTTGAACCGGGCTTAAGAGATTGGAGAGAAAATACAACAGGGTTAATCCAGTTAACAGAAACCTGAAGGGGTATATAAAAACTACCAAAATGAATATCTATACCCAGGGCCGCGGTCAGTGCGCCATGAAAACCGGAGAAACTTTTTTTATCCAGCCCTAAGTTAGCTGTTCTATGCACTAAAGGCCAAAATAAAAATCCCCCGCCCCCTATCCAAGGTTGAAACATGAGATGTGTTAAAAAAACACCTCTTAAAAAAACACCCGCTCCAGGGTAATGGATCAGTAACTGACAAGAGGAAAGTCCACAATCAGATCCAGAGGCAATAAGTTGCTGATAACCTAATATTAAACGAACAGCTAAAGGATTGATAATAAAAAAATCCGCAAAGAGGGCCCCTTGTAGGCTGCTTCCAGAGATACTTTTATCTGTAGAAACAGCTACGGAGTTAAAATTTATTCCAGCGATCAGTCCTACTCCATTAGAAACAAAGTTTGATTTTTTTAAAAAAGAAGAATCTTTCAACGAAGTGGATTTAGGTTTAACACCAACCGGATCATATTCTTCTTCACTTGCAAAAGAAGAGGAGGTGGACTGCGAAGTCGGTTCCAAAATCCAATTAATCCCCATTTTTCCTTTCAATAATACAGCAACAGCCTTTCCTTTTTTAACCTGTTTTATTTCCAGTAAGCCCAAAGCTTTCCCATAAAGATTAAGAGCGTCAAATCTGTCCCCTTTTCCTGCTTGCACTCCCTCTAAATCTATAAGAGCCTTCCGGCCTTTGATTTTAAGAATCACTGCTGAATAAGCAGGAGAAGAAAAGAATAAGAATAAAAAGAAAATGAAAATAAATCTTTGCATATCGACACCAAAATACACTGTTAAACCCAGAGGGTTTGATTCCTGTTTCCACCGGAATAAGTTTTTACGAACCTTCCAGGAAGTTTCCACCTTTGAATAAATGGAAAATCAACAGGAAAACTTAAAAACAATCGGTATAATTAGTTAACCTTTTTTTATTATACCGGTCGTTTTTTAAATTTCCTATTTTTTTCTACTACTTCCAAGAGTAAAAAGGGAAGAGTTAAACTATAAAAAATGCTTTTTTATTTTTTATTCTATATAAAATGAGGTATCTTCAGCAAAACTTATGAAAACAAAAAAAGTCAAAACTCTATTTTTTTGTTCTGAATGCGGCGCATCTAGCCCTAAGTGGCAAGGACAATGTTCTCACTGTGGAAAATGGAACTGCTTAACTGAGAAACCTCTATCTCCCTCTTTCTCTCACTTTAAAACAGTAAAACAAACACCAACCATGTTAAGCCAACAGTTCCCTAAATCCAAGATGAGAGTTTCAACGGGAATAAAAGAACTGGATAGAGTGTTAGGGGGAGGTCTGGTACCTGGTTCTTACATTTTACTGGGAGGGGCACCAGGAATAGGAAAAAGCACTCTTTTTTTACAAATGGCACAAGGTTTATCTCAGCAAAAATTAAAGGTATTTTACGTATCTGCTGAAGAAAGCCTGGAACAAACCAGTTTAAGAGCTAAGAGACTAAATTTAAAAAATCAAAACAACATTTTTATATCAAATGAAACATCTCTGGAAAAGATTTTCCATCATGTTGAAAATATAAAACCAAATATATTGATTGTGGATTCTATACAAACCGTGCAGTTATCTGATATGTCTTCTGCTCCAGGAACTATATCTCAGGTCCGGGAATGTGCTGGTCAATTTATGAGCTTTGCCAAAAATACGAACACAGCGGTATTTCTGATTGGACACATTACTAAGGACGGACAATTAGGAGGCCCCCGTCTGCTGGAGCACATGGTGGATACTGTATTATCTTTTGATGGGGACCCTCATTATCCATTCCGTCTTCTACGCGCTCTAAAAAACCGCTTTGGAGCCGTAAACGAAATAGGTGTTTTTCAAATGTCTGCTGAAGGACTGCAAGAAGTCTCTAATCCTTCCGAATTTTTCCTGGAAGAAAGAAAAGAAGATCTGATCGGTTCTGTTGTCTTTACAGCTATAGAAGGCTCTCGTCCACTTTTATGTGAAATACAAGCTCTTTGCTTACGGAGTTATTTATCTGTTCCAAGACGAACCACTATTGGCTTAGATATAAATCGCTTACATAAAATTGCAGCTATACTGGATCGTTATTTAAAAATAGGGTTATCCCAATGTGATATGTTCCTTAATCTACCTGGAGGATTGAAAATAACAGAACCAGGGGCAGATCTAGCTATAGCTAAAGCTCTTATTTCTTCAAAAAAACAAGAGCCTGTTGATAAACTGAGTTGTTTTTTTGGAGAAATAGACCTAACTGGTAAGATAAGAACCTGTACTTTTACAGAGGATAGGATAAAAGAAGCTCAAAGATTGGGCTTTAAAGATATTTATCTTCCGGAGGGAAATAAAAAACACCTTACAAAAAAGATAATATCTGAAAAACTCAATTTGCACTGGTTACATTCTATAAAAGATCTATTATAAACTTATACTACTGGTCGTGTTTGAGCCTCACCTTTGGCGATGAAGCATCGAATGGAGCAAAGGGGAATTAAGTTCAGCCTGCTGATACAGCTCTTTTGTCCCATTACTTTTCATCATAGGGACCAACCAGCAAACTGTTTTCCTGAGTAAAATATATTAAATTTACAAAATTTTTGAAAAAGAATACTTTTCTCCCGACCAATTATATAGTGTATGAACTTAATTGTGTCTTAAAATATCTCTCATTTTGCATCTTTTTGTAAGAAGATGATATTATCTTTTGGTTTTATTTTATCCTCAATGGATTGGATATGCTTCTTATATATTGTATCAAGCTCAGTAATACTTTTTCTAATCTTCTTCCAGGAGATTTTTATGCTTTTTCTTCTTTCCCCTATTATAGTCAATTCTGAAAATTTGTTATTTAAAGTTTTTCCAAACTTAGATGATTTCGTTCTTAAAAACTTTGTTTGATAACTTTGAGAAGAAAGTCGGCTTTTTACCTCTTCAGAAGAGTTACATATAGAAAATGCAACCTCAATTTCAGTGCAAATAATATCCAATAGCAAAGAACGACTATAATCTACTAAAATTGTTTCATAACCAGTTATTGAATCCAGTAAAGTTTTAGTTTCTTTTTCTGAACCAAACCAAGATTGTCTTTTTAAAATTTCCAAATTATTTAATTCGTCTTGTAAATTTTTTTGTAAATGTAGAAGGTTAGACGAATTCATAATTCTTATATGTTTAATTAAATCAATGCGATTAAGAACCTCTGTGAGATTACCTGATTTGTTAAATTCTATGATACCTTTAGATATATGGGATAATTCTAAAAACAAACTACTAATTTCAGCTGATCGTTTATTTTCTAAAAAATCAGAAATTTCATCTAATTTTTCATTTATTTTTTTTAAGGAGTCGTTAATTTTTTTTAGATGATATGCTCCAAAAGCAATAGTTCCAACTTGATATAAAATAATGGGGGAAAGTGATAAAAGGCTTGCACTTGCTCCATGTGATATAATTTGCCCAAATTGATTTCGCGCCACTCCTCCTGTTACATTAAGAAGGCCACTACTTATTTGAGATTGAATTGCTGGGGAGAATTTTATTAAATGTGTTCCGCTTGCCATTCCAATAGCCCAAGGGAAAATATGTGCTGGAAGTTGTGAAGCATAAATCAATTTTTCTTTATTTATTGTCTTTGGGTCAGAAATTTTTTTAATTTCCAAACCCGTTTTTTCTAAATCTTTTAAAGAAATGGGAGTATTATTTTGTTTAGAGTCCAGACCCCTTTCTGCCTAGCTATCCTTTTAGTAGGAGGAGTATGCCACAGGTTTTTTAATAAATTGAGGAAATTTCGGATGATGCTCATACTAGGGGATTTATCGTCATTTTTCAGATAAAACTTTAACAGGTCTTTTCAACTATAAAATAAAAAGTATAATTTGTGCATAAAATGTATGTACAGATTTGATCTTTAGAATTATAATAGACTATGATTTTTACTTGGGATGCAGCTAAAAATAGAATAAACAAGAAAAAACATGGAGTCTCTTTTGAAGAAGCAGAAAGTGTTTTTTTAGATGAACATGCTCGTTTGATTGGAGACCCAGATCATTCGGATAGTGAAAACAGGTTTGTTTTGCTTGGAATAAGTGTCAAATTGAAACTTCTGGTTGTGGTTCATGTTTATCGTGAATCTAACGAGTTAATAAGAATTATTTCAGCTAGAAAAGCCACAACTACAGAAAGAAAATTTTATAAAAGAGGATAGCTATGAGAAAAGAATATGATTTTTCACAATCAAAGAAAAATCCTTATACAAAAAAGCTTAAAGTTAGGACAACTATTCGTTTAGATAAGGATATTGTTCAATATTTTCAAGAATTATCAGAGCTTCAAAGTATTCCCTATCAGAGTCTTATTAATTTATACCTTCGAGAGTGTATGAAAAGGGGCAGAAAACCTCGTTTAAGCTGGAAGAAAACGAACTAAGGTACATTTGCCATTGATTGCTTAAATCCGCCAAATAAAACCCTTTGGGTTTTTACATATCTTCTGCTATCACTTTAATAACAGCCATCCATGTTTTAATCACCCATCCAGATTCATCCACATTACTACCTATTTCAACCACTTCTTTAATAAGGATAGCAAAGCCAAGACAAGCTACCAGCAGCAGCACATATTCCAATATAATAGCTCCCTTATTTCCTCTTATGCCTTGAGAAAACCTACGAAATAAAAACAAACCTTTGTAAAATAAAAAAAGACACTTTACCATTATCATTCCCTCTCTTTGTATCGCACCGGTCAGGAATCCCCGTTCTCCATTTCCGCAGGACCCTGTTCCTGGACTCACACCGACTAGATATAATATTTATTTTATCATAAGAGATAAAATCAAAAAAACAAAATTTATATTGATCCGGTTTTTAAGATAGAAATCGCTTCTTTGTAATTGTTGTGCTTGAATATAAAATGACCGGAAATCAATACATCAGCCGAAGATAAAAGAGAGACCGTCTTGTCATTAACTCCTCCATCCACATGAACTAACACATTATCTAAACCTTGTTTTCTTAATTTTTCTTTTATAATAGAAATTTTTGAAACAGATTGGGGTATCAAAGACTGTCCTCCAAAACCGGGTTCAACGGTCATAATTAAAACTAAATCAATATAAGATAAAAGCGGGAAAATTTTTTCCACCGGGGTTTTTGGCTTCAAAGCTAAGCCAGCTAAAATATTGTTTTTTTGAATAGTCTCTAAAAGGTTTTTAACAGTCCTATCTTTATGGCTCTCTTCTACCGCTTCCAGATGAATAGTTATGGAATCTATACCGGAAGAAAAAAAGTAAGAAATCATACGGGCCGGCTCATTTACCATTAAGTGAATATCTAAAGGGAGTGAACTGACTTTACTTAAACTATCTATTATAGGTCGGCCTATTGTGAGATTAGGGACAAAGTGACCATCCATCACATCCACATGCAGCCGGTCTGCTCCTGCTGTCTCCACAGCTTTTACTTCTTCTCCTAACCGGGAAAAATCCGCTGACAAAATACTGGGAGCCACCAAATATGGTTTTTTCATACTTATTCTCCATAAGACCTTAATTAAAAATATCTCCTTTTTTTATATTATAGCCTCTTATATATTCTCCTGCTGACATGATGTTTTTTGATTCTGGTTGTAACTGAATAACAGATAATACGGAATCACGACAAGCTACTTTAAAAGAATCAGCACTTAACTCCACAATTTGACCTGGCGTATTTACGACATGTTCTTCAGAGGGATAACGAGCTTTATAAATTTTAAGTCTTTTACCTTTATAAAAAGTATAAGCTTGAGGCCCTATAACCAAAGCTCTAATATGATTAAAAATTTTTAAAGCAGGTTCTTGCCATACAATTTGGCTTTCCTTTTTATCTATTTTATGTGCATATAAAGTGGAACTCTCCCCTTGCGGTACAGGCACAAGGTTCCCTTTCATATATTCCAGTAAATCCGATAACAATTCCTGAATTAAGAAATCCATTTTATTAAAAACATCCACTGCATCCATTTCCATTTCCATTTTAAACATACGGGTTCCAATTAAAGGGCCTGTATCCAACTTAGATTCCATTACTTGTAAACTCATTCCTAATGTTTCATCTCCCGCCATAATAGCTCTTTGAATAGGAGCGGCCCCTTTCCAGCGGGGAAGTAAACTGGCATGAAAATTTAAAGCTCTACCAGGAAATAAAGATAAAAAATCTTTTGGCAGGATTTTCCCATAAGATAATAAAACCGCCCAAGAAGCTCTCAAGTCTTTAACTTGAGACAAAAATTCCGGAGATTTTAAATTATCGGGAATCAACACCGGTAACGACAACTCTTGAGCCTTTCGAGCTACAGGAGACATAAGACAGCGCCGCCCTCTTCCCTGCTTTTTTGGTACTTGTGTAACAACTCCTTTAACATCAAACCTGAGATGCTGCACAAACCGATTTAAACCCTTTAGAGCTATATGATCTGTACCTAAAAATAAAACAGGAAAAGCAGATGATTTCACAACATTTTTTCTGGTGTAGGAGATTCAGGGGTCGGATACCCATA
Organism: Bdellovibrionales bacterium; assembly: GCA_028819305.1. Classification (GTDB taxonomy): domain Bacteria; phylum Bdellovibrionota; class Bdellovibrionia; order Bdellovibrionales; family UBA1609; genus JANQSP01. Next base: position 39,782 of record JAPPLY010000084.1, on the reverse strand, counting down.
TTTTTTTATCTGAGCACGAAGGCGATCCGCTTTAATAGGACTTAAATGATCTATAAACAGTTTTCCATCTAAATGGTCTATCTCATGTTGGATACAAATAGCTAATACCCCATCTGTTTTTATCTGACACAATTTTCCTAACTTGTCCCATCCTTTTACTTCAATAACTTTAGATCTTTTAACCTCGGCATAGTAAGATGGAAAACTCAAGCAACCTTCTTTGAAAAGGATTTCTCCGGAACGACTGAGTATAGTAGGATTAAACAATACCAATGGTTGATTAACGGATGATTCGTATTGCCCTGGTTGGGTATCAGCTTGGTATCTCTCATTCCCCCCTTCATACAAGCCTCTCGTATCTGCTGTTAAAAGACGAACAAAGCGATTAACTTGAATAGCGGAAAGACCTATACCATGAGAGGCATACATAGTTTCCAACATATCCTCCGCTAACTGAACCATATCTTCTGTCACTTTTTTAACAGGAGAACATTTACGTCTCAGACCCGGATCCGGAAATTTTAAAATATCTAATACGGCCATAGCTCTTTCTTCTATCCCCCTCTTCACCATATAGAACTATACAGATTGAGTCATTTTTTGAAAAGCAAAAATAAGTTTATTATGTATATTAACCTGAAAAAATACTAAAATCCATTTACAGCAAATTTCCGCTAACGATATCTCTAAGCAAAAATAATCTGTTATATAAATAAACCTTATAACACTACTTTTAGTCAGATTTTTTCTTTGAAAAAGAAAAAAATTACAAAGCACTTGACAAAAAAACAAATCTTCCTTATATAGAGCACTAGTTTTGTTTTTCTAACACCCGCCGATACTGTTCACTACCTATTTTCTGATGATTTTATAAAAATTCTATCAAAAGCTAAAAAACAAAACCTACAGTAAAAAGAAAAGGACAAGCAACAATGATTTTTAGTGGAGATAACTTTATTTTTAAGGGATTTAATCCTTCTGACGATTTAAGAGTTTATGGTAAGGAAGTCTATAGCCGTGTTGAAAATAAAGCTCCTGGTGAATCAAAAAAAAGAGCTTTTATCAGTAAAACCACTAAAGGATACGAAGGCTCTTTTCGCATTGCATCCGCAGCCGGTGTATTTAAAGCCAATTCAGAAAACAGATCTGCTATATCATTGATGGACGAGTTATATATAAAAATGTCTCTCCAAATTCTAGACTGGAAAAAAAAACGTGACAATAACAACAAAGATTAATTAAAAATTTCTGTTTCTGAATACCCTCTTTCACCATGAATCAACAGGAAAACCCTCTTTTTAGTCTGCTTTTTAATATCCTTATCCCCATTATTCTTTTAAATAAAGGCCATTTGTTTTTAGGTGATAAGGCTAGTGTATTTATATTGATACTGGCTTTGATGTTTCCTGTTTTTTACGGCCTTTTTGATTTCATAAAAAATAAAAGAAAGAACATTATTTCTTTGTTTGGCACTATTAATGTACTATTTACTGGGGGGTTTGCTCTCTATAAATTAGATGGAATATGGTTTGCTGTTAAAGAAGCTGCTTTTCCTTTATTAATTGGTATCTTCGTTTTTATATCCGCCTATACAAAAAAAAACTTTTTTGAATACCTGATTCGTCAAACTCCTATTTTTAAATGGGATCTTATTGAAGAAAAAATGAAAACTATTTCTTCTACAAACCATTTACATGTCTTATTTAAAAAATCCACTATCTTATTTTCCATATCTTTTTTTATCAGCGCTGTTTTAAATTTTATACTGGCTCTTTACATATTTTCCGAAAAAGGGACGCAGGGATTATCATCAACGGAAAAAGAAATTCTCTTGAACCAAAAAATTGCAGATATGACATGGTTAGGTTTTATCGTCATTGGGCTGCCTATGACTTTATTCGCCTTTGGAGTTTTCTGGTGGTTTTTAAAAAAATTAACAAAATTAACTCTTTTGCCAATGGAGCAAATTCTTATTTCCTCTCCACCAAAGAGGAAGAAAGTCTAGAAAAACGGGAAGCCACCAAAGTGGCTTCCCGTCCCGTGAAAGCGAGGAACGGGAAACGGAAATCTAGTCGCCATGAGGGGAATGATTTATTAGTCAATATCTCTCATTTTGCATCTTTTTGTAAGAAGAAGATATTATCTCTTGGCTTTATTTTATCCTCAATGGACTGGATATGCTTCTTATATCCATCTATGCTAAAATATCCTCCAATCTATTTTTCCACGAGATTATCGTTTTGGACAGCTTTTTCTCCGTATGGACACGAACTCGGGGATAGGTAAAATCCCTCCGGGCGGGGGTATTTTTTGCCGCATATAAATGAACTCAATATTTTCAATATATCTCCCTCCCTTTTTTTTATTCCATTTATTACACAAATACGACAAGTAATTACCACTGTGTTTTTTATATTTGGTAGTTACATTTTCTATCATTTTTCTAAAACGAAAAACAGGAAAACTAGTATCATACCTAATTGGTTTATTCATACGGAGAGGTTTTCCTTGTCTCCACAAGTCTATTTTATCCCCGGTATCTGATTTAATAGCAGAAAGAATGATCCAACCGGTAGTGTCAAAAGGTTTTGGAGAAAACATGTTCCAATGTTGGTGAAGATGGAAAAAAGCTCCAAATCTATTCCATTCTTTAGGCATATACTTTGAATAGTAGTTAAAATTTAAAGTGCGAACATTCCACATTATTACATATATGAAACAAAAAAAGAAAAAACAAGATAATAAAATAGAAACAACCTTACTGCATTCTTTCTCCTTCCCTGGATGAGGTAGTAGATATCCTAATTTTTTTCTGTTCATGGCTACTTTTCCATAAAACCAATCTCCTAAGAGCGACATCTTCTTTATTTTTAAAACCGGTGACAGATAAAAAAATAAGGGCGAATAAGAAACTAATACAGCCCAGGCCTTCCACCGTCCCCACCATGTTTTCCCATCAAATACGAGCCAGGAATTTTGTTTTTCCATTTCAGATAGAGCCTGTGGATCTGATTGAGCCATAGAAAAAGACACATGAGGAAGAATAAGAAAAGTTTTTATCAATAAAACCATTTTCTTACAAAAAGAACAATCCCCATCATAATACACAAACAATTTATGGTTTTTTTGGGGAAGGTGTTCTTTTATACGATCCCAAAATTCACCTGGTATAAAAGCTATCCAACCAGCTAAACACACCCAAGAAAAAAGCCCTAAATGCAAAAAAGTGCCTAAAGATAAATGAAAAAAACACATCACTAAAATCAACATCATTTTAAATCGCCACCATATACCAAAAAATACAAATAAGAAAGGAACTAAATTTTCAACAACATAATAAGTAAAATGAGATAGCATATTCATAACACGAGGGTATTGTAACAGAATATCCCCCCACTGAGTTCTGAAGTTATCTAACATCAAAGCATAATACACGGCCTGGCCTGTTTTCCAGATATCATCTGTTTTTAGTAAATAAGTAAAATAATACACCATCAAAATTTGAAAAATAAAAGCAGAAGAGGGGATAGAAAAAAACCAGTTTGTTTTTTCCTTATGTTCCTGAAAAGCGCTATCTATAGAAAAATATTTCCCTAAAGGAAGACGTAAAGACCAAAAAATCAAAAGGCAAAGTAAAGTATCTCCCGAATTAAGGATAAGAAAATTACGAGACTGAAAAGAGACAAGTAATATCCAAGTGCCTAATAAAACCCATTTTGTTTTATATCCTATAAGCAACATAAAGAAAAATATTATAGATATAACCAAAAGAGCCAACTGGAATACAGAATCTGAAGATATAAAATTTAAAGAACTCGTACCAGCCCAAAAAGAATCATAAAGAAACAACTGCTTTAGCGGCAGCAATCCTTTATTTGTATAAAACAAGGTAAAATAAGGCAGCCGGGTGAACAAAAAATCTATAATTAAAATAATAGAAACAACCACTCGAAATAAAGCCAGTGAGCGTAAATCCAAAGAAAAGTTTTTTTTTATAGAACAAACCATAATATGAGTAAAACGAGATATCATAGGATAAATTCATTCCTTTTTAGGCTTACTAAATGAGTCTCTTATATGTTGAGCTAGATATTGGTAGTCAGGCGAACAAATACTAAATACTTTCCCCCCTGTTATTTCACTTAAAATTATAACCTTTTCCGAAATAGCCCCCTCGGGGAAGAAAAATTGTTGTGCAATATTTTCATTTAAACAATTAGGATCATCTTCTGTAATAATAATTCCATACACTTCAAATCTTTTCTGTTCACCATGAATCTTTTTAAATTCTTCAATCACCTCTTCCGGTTGTGTAGCAGAAGCAGGGTCATTAGCTCTTTCTTTTGAATTACTGATGACGATAGCTACTAAATCTGCTTCCTCTCTAAACTGGTTTTTACTTAAGCCTGATTTTAACGATCTTAAAGGTTGTTCCTGATTACCTTCACAATAGGGAGGCAGCTCACAGGGATCTATATTTCCAAATCCATCTCCTATATCTTTTTTGTACTTCCCGAGTCTATGTCTTGAAATACTATCTAAAAAAATCTGATTATATCCTGAAATCTCCGGATGCAAATAGGGAAAATTTAGTACAGTCCCATTTCTTTCCAAATTCATAGCTTTTCCTTTTAAAGCGCCTACATTGAAAAGAAAAAACATATTATCACTATGATTAGAATTAGTTATTATTAACTGCCAATCAAATTCTAAAAAATAGGATAAAAAACCAGAGAATTTTCTTTTAATAACAGATTCCTGTAAATGATGGCGCATAGATGATGATGTATCCATAACAAAGAAAAAATCCAAGGGCCGAGGAACAAACACCTTAACGGATTTTCTAACAGCTATCTTAGAAGGGGTTTGAGGGATGGAAAGAGCCTGCCCCGTATCTCCTCCATCAGTAAGAAGTAACAAAGAAGGCTCCCTTACCTCTTTCTGTTCTTCAAACAGTAATGGGGTTTTATCCACCTCTAAAGGGCGATGAAGGGAGGGAGCAGGAGGAAAAACGTGTAAAGGAGAAATCGGGTTTATCTTTTTTGGATTTGAGAGAGGTTCTAAATTCTTATTTTTTCCTATATTCATCGTCACAGATGGAAAACTTGTTCCCGTATCTGGTTGTAAATTAATATATGTCCTATCAGCCAAAGCTAAAGGAATAAAATCAACCTGCCCATTTAAAACAATGTACTCTTCTTCTGGTGGTGGTTGGTACTGATACACAGGTAAAGAGTTTCTATGTTTTTTTCTAACTGGATCCTTTTTCTTTTTTCTAATATCCCATGAGTTTCGATCTAAAATGAGATGAGGAATTTTTCCTTCTTCATCTTCATTGAAAAAATAAACAGCTCCATTACAAGAAAGCAAAAAAATAGATAAGAAAAATAAATACCAAAAGCTCTGCACCGTTATTACCTTTTTTTAAAAAGGATAACAAAAGATAAACAAAGAGGTATTAGCTTGTTATACTATGCTGGACTACAGGCTTACCTTTAGTAAAAATAAACCACACTTTCTATAAAAAATAGGACCTTAGTAGTGCTTATAATGACTGCACAATAACATCAGCCAAGGGAGAATAATTGGGGGCGCAAATACTTAATGTATCTCCACCCGTAGCCTGCACTACTTTATGAATATTATGACTATAAGAGGCTGTGGCAAAGTCGTACTGTGCAGACTTGATACTATTAAGACATTTTTCATCATCTGGAATGATGGCAATACTGTATATTCTGATTTTTTTTTCAGGGCCATGATACTTTCGCCATTCACTCATAAGTATATTAGCTGTATTGTCATCAACATACGGATCATCCCCATTTGTAAAAATAATAGCTATAAACCAATCTACATTCTTTCTAAATAAATCTACATTAACCGAGAAAGCGCTTATAAGAGATCGAATAGGAGATCTTATATTACCTTGACAATAAGGAGGTAAATCGCAAGGGTTTATATATTGATCAGAAGAATCGTTGGAGATATCTCCCGCTTGATACCTTTTTAGAGTGTTCAGAAACACAGCTTCATTGTTTGTAAAATAAGGGTATAAAAACCTATACGGAAGAATATTTCCATTCCATTCCAATAACATCACTCGTCCTTTAAATAAGTCACGGTCAAAATAAGAAAATGCACTCGGATCGTAGTCTGCGTTTGTAAATCCTATCTTCCATGAGATAGGAGAAAGACGTGGTACAAAACCTCTAAAAGTGTTAGGCACTTCTTCAAGATGCTTTACCATGTGATAAGATGTATCTACTAGAAATAAAAAATCTCCTTTTTTTTGTCTATTCTTGTCAGGATTTAAGACGAAGCCATATCTATATTCATCACCTTCTACATCCTCTACAAAAGCAGAAGAAAATACCTCCTCTGATGAAGTCTTTTCTAAAATCATCTGATGGTTTGGAAAAAAGGCACACCCATAAAACAGGACACAACATAGAAAAGATAATGCTTTATAATATTCTGGCATCAGAGATCACTCATAAAGACTGAACATCAGAAACAATTTGTTTTGCTAACGGAATATAGTTTTCATCACAAAGGCTAAAGTTCCTTCCCCCTGTCAACTCAGCTATACGAGCGAGTTCCATTCCAAAGACACCTTCTCCTCCATACCCTCCAAGGAGTCCTTTCCTGCGATATTTTTCCACACACTCTGCATCCTCTTCTGGAATCATAATAATAGAATAAACCAATAATTTTTTACCTGAGCTTCCAAATGCACTTTCAAACGCTTGCTGAACTTCTTCCGCTTGCACCCTTTTTTCCGACCTCGTATGCTCCCCTTCGTCACTATCAGAAAAAATGATACCCACTAATACATCTGCATCAGAACGATGAAAATCAATATTTTTAGTAAAAGAAGCCTTTAAAGCCTTGAGAGGCTCTTCATTCCGAAACTGACTATAAGGAGGCAGACTATTTGAAGCTATAGGATGATCCCCTCTTTGATCGAAGTACTCATAATGTTTATGCACTCTTAATGTGTCTATAAAAATAGAGGGATAATCTGGCATACTTTTTGATAAATACCGATTATTCCGTAAACTCCGGCCATCATCCTCAAGAGACATGGCTTTTCCTTTTCTGGATAAAAAGCCATAATCTCCATTGGTGAACATCATTTTCCAATCTAAAGGATTTAGCGCAGGGATAAATCCGGAAAAAGTTTTAGGAACTTTTCTTAGAAAATGAAGCATAGAAGGGGAAGAGTCCACAATTACAACAACATCCGTTTTTACAGGTCCAACTGGAGCAGATTGGGAAACAGAAGGACTCACTACCGTTGACGATGGTTTCTCTCCCACTAAATCTGTTGTATTTCCTGGCTTTCTAGATTGTTTGCCTACAGATGGGGTTATTTGTTTTTTCAACTCTGCCACAAATAGAGGAGGCTCTACCGGTTCCGTGTTTTCTACTGGTTCAACCGGTGTAGGAGGTTCTGGTTGAGCCACCACTTGATCGTCTATAGTTTTAGGTACCCGTTTTACTATCTTGCCTTTTTTACCAACTTCCGTTCTAGTGCCTCTCATTTTTTCCCCTGAATCCACTTCTGAGGCTAGATCATTCACCCAAGGTGGTGCAGTATCTTCACTACTGACATAAATAGGGGAACTACATCCAACCAAGAGTGTAGCAAACAAAAATATAAATAACTGTTTCATAATACCTCCATTAGGAGTTTTCATCGGTCTCTGGAAATAAAGACTGAAGGAAAACAACCATAAAGAATAGAGGTAAAGATAAAATATAGACTCAAGGTTTAAGTTAAACATCCAGTAATAGGGAAAAAAATTCACAATTACCAGACTCAGGATTTAAGACCAAAGGGCTTCAATAAATAATAGTTTTTAGAAAATTATTTAGGAATATCCGTTTGCAGACGAGGACTGAATTTTAGTTTTGCTGATGATCGTGCCGAACGTATCCAAGATAAAAAAGTCATTTGCGCTAATAACCTATTTACAAAAAAATCATCAGATAGGGGAAGAGTCTCTTTTTTTGTTTTATTCTTTAATTGAAAAGTATCTACCCTCAATATAAATGATTGATCTCGCCACCCTATGATGTTTTTAATTAAACCCGTTTCAGGTAGATGGTTAAGTGTCTTATCAAAAAGAATTTTTTGTGACTCTAAACCAGGTAGAAAAATATGACTGAGATCAAAAGAAGGGGTCTGCTCCCATTGCCACTTTTTATCTTTAATAATCTGATTTAACATATCTTCATCCCCACTTTGTACTACACGGGTTATGTTATTAAACTCTTCCGTTTTTAGATCATTGTAGGAAAAGGAAATATAGCTTACTTTTATTGTAAAAAATTTCAACTGTTGCTCTTTTTCTTTTTCCGCTTTAGAAACACGCACAGCCATATTAAACATATTTTGAAAGTAAGCTATTTGTATCTCTTTTCTAATTAAATTTTCAAAATAACCAGCCGAAAAACGCCTAGCAGATAAAAAAGCCCGATATTTAGAATGTCTAAAGCGTCCTTCCTCTTGAAAAAAAGGCAACTCCAAAACTTTATCTTGTACCGCCTGGTCAGAGGACACAAGCCCCAGACGATCCACTTCCTGATTTATGAGTTCCATATTCAGCAAACTATCAATAGCCTGCCTCTTTAATTGTTCTTGACGCCCTGTTTCTAAATCTGATCCAAAAGACTCTTGTGATTGTTGCTCTATCAACTCCAGATAGTTACGATATTCTGACCAGGAAATAACTTGATTATTCACTATTAAAGCAACCCCCCCCATATTGGACATCTGGTCCACAGGTACCCCTATAAATACGAATACCAGGCATATAAAGCCGAAAATAAAATAAGAAACAATATTTTTTGCCAGGATAGGCTTTCTCAGTTTTTCAAACATATACTGGTCCTATTTAAGTTTTCCAGTCATCTCCCTTTTCTTCAAAGAGGAGAAGAATTCCAGAGAGCATAATTTCCATACCGATTCGGTATAATTTTGTTTTATAATCTTATATATAATAATCAAGTAGAATAAGGAGATAAACTTGAATTTTTTTAATTTTGACATAAAGAAAGCTTTTCTCATCATTTTTTTAATAATGATACCCGTATTTTTAATAACCTTGAACCGGTCAAAAACGGAAAGCAACTTCATTTTTAGGTCCTTTGTCTTTGTCAACAGCACGATACAGCTTTTTTACCAATCCCTCTCTCAATCTATCCATCATACAACAGACACCTATTTAAGTATTATCAATACAAAAAAAAGAAATAGAGAACTCCTGGCGGAAAACAAAAAACTCAAATCCTATCTGAGTCTAATGAAAGAAATAGAAAGTGAAAATAACAGATTAAATAGCATTTTAGATTTTAAGAAGAAAAGTCATATTCAGTTTATTTTAGCTCAAGTTATCGGTCGTGACCCCATTTCCAAGTATCAGCTCTTAACCATCAATAGAGGATATGTACACAATGTAAAAAAATATATGATCGTCATCAATGAAATAGGCTTAGTAGGATATATATTCCGTATTTTCTCTCATTTTTCACAGGTGATTTTATTAACGGATCCTCATGCTGCTATTCCGGCTGTTATTCAACGTTCACGTGTATATGGAGTAGTGGAAGGAATAAACAGAAACAAATGTAAACTGAGTTATCTTAAAAGAAGAGATGACATACAAAAAGGAGATATTATTGTCACTTCCGGGTTACGTTCCTTATCCGTAGGAGGTTTTCCTATTGGAACAGTTACAGATATAAAAAAACAACGATACGGCCTTACACAAGAAGTCACTGTTACCCCTTTTATTAATCCATCTCATTTAGAAGAAGTGTTTATAGTAAAAAAAACATTACCGCTTGAGGAATAACTCTTATGTTCACAAACTACAAAATAGTTCTTATAAATTATATTTTAATGATAATATTCATTTTATTTATTGCTGTAATTCAAAACAGCTTGTGGCCGTCTGTATTTGGAACACACATTCCCACTTATTTATGGATACCCTGCCTAATTTATTGGGCCCTTTACCGTAAAACAGGGGAAACGGTATTTATGCTTTATTTTATTACATTAAACACAACGGCTACTTCCCCCCTATTAACCGGTTACCTTTTGATATTTCATTCATTAGCACTTATTGTGCTTTTTTTATTTAAAAGAATTTATTATACTAGCTGGGTGTTTTTCAGCACAGCCTGTGCTTTTAGTGTACTTTTTTTTCCTATTCCTCTATGGTTTTTATCACGGATAATAAACGGCACCATGTATTTACACGGGTTTCTCCCATGGATAGGGGGGTGTATAATAACATGGATACTTTCTTTCCCTATTCTGGGTTTACTGAAATGGATTGACCATCGGACTATTGGCAAATCAGCAGGATACAAACCACTGAGGAGATTAGTATGAGAGAAACCCTTCCTCGGATGGAAGAGGAACTTCAGGAAATTATTCATAGGTGGAAATGGGTTAGCTGGATTATGGTAGGAGCCGGTTTGATTCTCATCAGCCGTTTATGGTATCTCCAAATCATTCATGGAGAAAAACTGAGAAAATCCTCAGAAATAAACCGTTTAAAGGAAACAAAAATTCAAGCCCCCAGAGGTTTAATTTTTGACCGTAATAATAAGATTTTAGTTGATAATTTCTTGGACCTAAAGCTGACTATTACACCTCAATATATAAATAATTTAGAAGAAGCGGCAAAGGATATTTCAACTATTATTCAAATTGCCCCTCAACACATTATGGAAAAAGTCAAAACAGGCGAGAAAAAATATGGACCTTTTAGACCGGTTATTATTAAAAAACATTTAACTTTAAACCAAGTAGTAGATTTAAAATTTTTGCAATGGGACTATACAGGATTAGATATACAAACAACTATTATAAGACATTATCCGTTAAATCAAAATGGAGCCCATTTATTTGGTTACTTAGGGGAAATAGAAAAAAATCAAATCCTCTCTTTTAATGAAAAATACAAACCCCGCCTCCACTTTCAATCGGGAGATATTATTGGCAAAAGCGGGTTGGAAACGATATGGGAACATGAACTGCGAGGAATAGATGGTTTTGAGTTTGTAGAAGTAGATGTACACAATCGTAAATCTATCTCCAATATTGCCGGCCTGTGGAGCTTTGAACCAAAAAAACCCATCCCTGGTCGAAATCTTATACTCACTATTGATAAAGACCTACAAGAAAAAACTTATTCCAGCTTTTTAAGAAAAGATAAGATAGGCCCCCGTTATGGATCTGCTGTTGTAATGAAAAATAATGGAGAAATTTTAGCTTGGGTTTCCTATCCTTCTTACGACCCTAATATTTTTTCTATGGGATTATCTACCGCTAAGTGGATGAACCTGGTATATGATCCTACCAAACCTTTAATAAACAAGGTAATACAAGAGCATTACGCCCCTGGTTCTACTTTTAAGCCTATTATTGCTTTAGCGGCTCTCCAGGAAGGACTTATTACGGAGCAGACTTTAATCGAGTCCCCAAAAGAATTGGTCTTCGGTCGAAGAACTTACCATGATTACAGAAAAACAGGACATGGCCCTATTAATCTCTTTTCCGCCATTGAAAGATCCGCTAATGTCTTTTTTTATAAATTGGGAATAGAGCTGGGTATTGACAAAATTGCTAAATACGCAAAGCTATTCCATCTAGGACAAAAAACCAATATTAAATTGGATGGAGAAATAGCAGGATTTATTCCTAACTCACAATGGAAAAAAAAACATTTAGGAGAGGCCTGGCAACCAGGAGAAGACCTGGTACATGCTATAGGGCAGGGATTTATTCTCGTCACGCCCTTACAAATGGCGATTGTATATAATGCCATTGCCACTTCTGGTAATATTGTAAAGCCTTTTATTGTGAAAAAAATCACAGATATTAACAACAAAGAAATCAAATCTTTTAAAGCTAAAATCAGTAGTACAATTAATAACGACCAAATAGCAAAAGAGCATTTTAAAACTATTCGAACAGCTTTAAAGAAGGTGGTACACGGTTCTGACGGAACAGCCCGATGGTGGAAGATAAAAGAAGTGGAAATGGCCGGTAAAACAGGCACATCACAAGTGATCGCTTTCTCAAAAGAAAACATACATGACAAATGCCAAAAAAGACCTTTAAAGCAAAGACACCACGGCTGGTTTGTAGCTATAGCTCCTGCTGAAAAACCGGAAATTACAGTATCTGTCCTGACAGAACATTCCTGCTCTGGTTCCAGTGGATCAGCTCCTATTGCCCGTGACATTATTCATTGGTACTTTAAAAATAAAAAAGAAAATAACATATCATCTGTTTCAAATAAGCCGGCTAAAATATGAATATACAAGAACCAAAATTAAGTACTATAAAAAAGCTTAATTGGAGCTTGATTATCACTATAGTAACACTGCTTATTATAGGGTTAATCAATTTACATAGTATTTCCCATCGAGCTGACTCCACAACAACTCATTTATTTTATCTTCAACTTATTTGGATATTCCTAGGTATGAGTGTGTTCCTGCTTATTTCATTTATTAATTATCACATCTTTATAAGAATAGCTTACATTCTTTATGGATTAAATTTAACCTTTTTAATTCTGGTTTCTTTTTTTGGCAATGTGCTTAGTGGCTCCAGAAGATGGTTGGATTTAGGACTATTTAATTATCAACCCTCTGAGACATTTAAAATTATTCTCATTTTCATTTTAGCTCGCATCCTATCTACAAAAAGGAGTTGGAGAGCAATGACTTTAACTGAATTGATAAAACCTCTATGTTTTATTCTTATTCCGGTATTACTAATTATTTCTCAACCCGATCTAGGAACAGCTTTAATGATACTCATTATCACCAGTTCTATAATCATATTTGCGAAAGTACATAAAAACATTCTACTCTATTTTATTTTTTTTATTTTATCCATCTCCCCTATTGCCTGGCATTTTGTTTTAAAAGATTATCAGAAAAATAGAATTTTAACTTTTATTTCTCCTGGACGAGACCCTAGAGGAACAGGTTATAATACCATTCAATCAAAAATCGCTATTGGTAGTGGACAATTTCTAGGTAAAGGGTTTCAAAAAGGCACTCAATCACAATTAGAGTTTTTACCGGAACGTCACACGGATTTTATCTTTAGTGTTTTAAGCGAAGAACATGGGTTTGTTGGCAGTATTGTCACTATTTTATTATTTTTATTTTTAATTATAATTGGATTCCACACCGCCTTTCAATCTAAGGACAAAGTAGGGGTATTTCTGTGTGTGGGAATGTCTTTTTATATGTTCTGGCATATGTTTATCAATATCGGGATGACGATGGGGGTTTTGCCGGTGGTAGGGATTCCTCTTCCTCTTCTTTCTTATGGTGGTTCCAGTCTATTAACTACGATGACAGCATTAGGAGTTATCTCCTCTGTTTCCTATCGCCGATATTTATTTTAAACAAAATCAGGCCCCTTTTTTAAAAAGAGCCATAACAGATGATTTTAAACTTTTCTTTTGTATTTTACCTAAGGCATTTTTTTCTATACGAGCCACTGTTAATTTGGAGTCTATTAAAAGAGCATTTGAAAAACAATTAAAAGCGGCTTTTTTATATCCGATCTCTTTCATAAACAAACCTTTAACAAAATAAAATAGAGCTGTCTGCCGACAATCTAAAGCAACATTGTCAAACAGCTCTTTCATTTTATTTTGCTCCTCTTTACTCAAACCGGACTTCGCGCTTTTGACCTGGGACCATAAATAATATAGTATCGTATCATTAGGAGCCAACCGATTACTAAAAATACCCTCAAAGTGTTTTAAAGCGGAAGTATAAAGACCTGCATTCAGGTCTTTCTTTCCTGCCATATACATCTCTTTAACTGAAAATCTATTCATATAAGTTTGAGCTTCTATCTTTTTCAGATATTTCTCCTTTTTTTCTGGATGACTTAAAGTTTGATATATTTCACTTATTAAAATAAAACATTTATCACATACTTTAGCTAGATCTTCTGGAATGTCTCTATTTCTTCTATCCGGATGAAAAATTTTTACCATGCTTTTATAGCTTTCCTCAATTTTGCTCACAGGTGCATTGAGAGGTAAGTGCATCAATTCAAAATAATTTTTTTTATCTGCAGCTTTAAGAAAATTGATATATTTTCTTCTTAAAGATTCATAGTTTTCACTGGAAAGGAGAGGTTTTTTGTTCGCAGGATACTCCAAGCTACTTTCTTTCATTAAGATCCGACAATAGAGTTCACGTATCGCTTTCTCCTCTACTTTATCCATTTCCTTAATGACCTCTGATACTTTTTTTATATCTGTAACAGCAGGAGAAGATAGAAAGGCTAAATCATGAGAACCACTAAAATATCTTTTTAACGAAGGGTTTTTTAAAGGTTTAATATACATGTCTTTACATCCATGAAAAAAATCTTTCAACCAATTTTTATTCACCTTAGATTTCAACCAATTATTTACCAAAGATAAAAAATCCCTTTTATCTAAAGAGGAAGAATAATTATATTTTTTAGAATCAGTAAAATCCACACAGCTAATTGAGAGCAAGGAATGTCCCATAATTTGAAATAGACGGATAGCGAGTTGTTCTTTGAGCATTTTATGCAAATGATGAGGACTGATATAACAACCTTTAACCAGCCGCTCACCTAAAGGAACATCAGTGTCTTCATTAAGCAGAGCTTGAATATCTTTTTTTGACACCAGTTTATTTTTAACCAAGAGAACTCCCAAATACGAATTCCCATCTCTCTTTTTAAAACTTACAATATTTCCGTTTTCGAACAAAACACCTTCTTTCCCTCGCGTATCATGGGAGTTTATACTTAATACTCCATTAAAACGAATAGCAGAAAGATAAGACCAAATAAACATGATTTCATGGCCAGCAATAATATACTTTTTGCTATTCAAAATATTTACCTTATTCCTACTATCTAAATCCATATAAAAAAAAGGAAGATTATTTAGTAGGATGCCGGTGGAATCAAATAAGGTATCTATTTTTTCTTCAATGGACTTTAGATTTAAAGGTTTTTTTAAAAAACTATCTACATGATCTTTTATATCTTTGGATATAATATGTTGATTTAACACACCTGAGATAACCCATACTGTACATTGAGAATCTAAAAGACCTTGAGCAATAATCTTTTTTAAAAAATCGATTCCATTAACTTTTGGAAGAACCACATCAACTATAAGCAATCCATATTTATCCAGAGAACAAAAATGTTCTGCCTTTTGGACGGAATGAACCACTTTTGCTTCTATTTTTTTTTTGTTAAAAATATTATTCAGGCTTTCAGCGAGGTTTTTATCATCCTCAACAATTAAAACTTTTTTATTCATAACTTTTTCCCATACTTCCCTAAATAAATAGGGAATAAAGAACCCCTACTTTAAAAGTTTCCCAACTGTAATCTATATAAACCTTTCATTAGCTATAAAGAAAACAAAGAAGTTTAAACTTACAGAAGTACAACCACTATCATCGCAGTGAGTGTATTATTTTCATTCTCCTGTTTTTATCTTGATTTTTCGGCTTATTTCACCCTAATATTAAAATAATTATTGTATATATCAGATTTTTGTTTGATTAACAGACCTTATAGGAGTACGCGACAGCTTTACACTTTAGTAAATGTCCCATAAAAATCAATATGAAAGTAAAAGATGTATTTTTTATAATTCTTCGTACTATCTCTACTTTTTTAACAGTAAGTGATTACTTTATAATAAGTTTTCTTATTTTCACTCCTCTTTCACTAAAAGCCCAAGAAGACTCCCTTACTCTCCCTCTTTCTCGTGGGGGGGGAGTATTCCACACAGAATTGAATACAGGATATTATTACACAGAAAGTAACTATACACAGCGTTTTACTTCTCAAGCTCTGCGTCAGGTCCTTGGTCTTAAAAGCGATTCCCCTTCCCCTTTTTTTCAATATATGAATATGGAGTTAAGTCTAGGTTACAGCCTCACCAATTGGTTTGAAGTAGAGGTTTTTTCCAGCGGGTTTTGGTTCGCTCAAAGTGGAAATGGAGAAAATTTGCGCTTTTCAGGACCTCAAATAAAAAGGGCAGGCTTAGCTTTTCGCAGCCAACAAAGCATAATTAAAGCTTTTGGTTTTATACCCGAATTTAGCTTCTCTTTTCCTTTTTTTGCCATAAAAACACATACTGAAAAACCTATTACAGATGATGGAAGTCTGCATTTTACTCCTTCTTTATGGATTTATGGAGCCATTGGAGAGGTATTTTACCCTTTTATTTATGGAGGTCTTAAGATACGCACGCTGGCTTTATCCTCCCTTTTACAATGGAAAGCAGGAGTTATGTTAAAGTCGAACATAGCTGAAATAGGCTTTTACTCTTATGGTTTTTGGTCTGTAATTCGAGATAAATCCTCTGCTGTATTAGGAGATAGAGCTAACTTACTCAAGCGTACTAATGCCGGTAGCTTAAGATTTTTTTCAGCTAACCCTGGTTTAATTGGCTTTACAGGATGGTTAGGTTGGCATTTTCCTTATGTCACTTTACGTCTTTCTGGAGATATGGATATCAATGGCACAAATTATTCCCGCGGTTACACTTTTTTAGCTTCTGTGATTATAGCCCTGGGTGGACATAAGAAAAAAAAGATGGATGAAATTTTTACGGAACCGACAGAGCATTTTGAACCGCAAATGATCGAAGAAGTGGAGTCTGTGAATGACATTTTTGAAAATCCGATGGAAGACGCTCGTATCCAACACGCTGCCGAACAAGCTTTGGAAGCGGGGGAACAAACAGAAGAGGAGAAAATAGAAGAAACAACAACGACAGAGGATCCCGCAAATCCGAACCCGGAAGAGTAATATTTCTTTTTTTAAAAAAACTATTCCCAGTAATAAGCATCTTGAAATTCAGGAAACCACCAAGATGGCTTTTCACTTTGTTGCAATCCAAATTTGAGATTTCCATCATTCCATAGTTGTTTTAGTTTTACACAAGCTTTATCCGGCCAATCATCTGCATTATCCGTGATACCTAATCCTCCCTTATCATGGGGGGCTTGGATAAACTGGGTTATTTCTTTACTATTTTCTTCCCATTCACCCGCCACACGCTCCCTAAACACTTGTCCGTTTCGTCCCTCTTCTTTAATTGCCACATAAGAATCCTCTGTATAAGTACCTGTAATGTAACAATAAACCGCTAACACACAAGCCTGGTAGCGGCTATCACTTGTATAATGGACGGGACGGGGATGATTGATAGAATAATCACAAAGATGTCCAGCTACAATCTGCCCATGCACTACAGATATAAGATTATTATTAACTTTATCAGCGACTTCAAAAAAAGAACTGTTATCTTCCTCTATGGGTTCTTTCAAGCCGGAGAGCAGAGCATTGTCATCCAACAATGTAGAGAGGGTGTTTTTTCTAAACAAAGCCAAAAACAGTAAGCGTATTTTATAATCTGGCAGCTGACTTAAAATTTTCTCATTTATATCTGGTTGGGAGGCAAGCCAGTACAAGACCTGGCGTGCTTCTTTCTTCTGATAATCACTTATTTTATCTAACCAGGGCTTTTCAGAAATAGCTAGTATAAACCAAAAGACAGGTAACTCCATATATACCAGATTATCCCACTTGGGATCTTTTAAATTCATATCTACAGTGTCCTGCATTTTATTTACCCAATCCACAGGCAATTTAAGACATCTTTGTTTATCCTCCTCTAAAGGAAACAAACTCTCACACTGGGAAAAACAATTTGTATTTTTGTAACAACAATTATTTTCTGAACAGGTAGGAAGAGTAAAAGAAGATAAAAGCGCGTTATCCCCCTTATCTAAGGTGGGTCCCTCTATCTGGCCTTCCTCAGATCTCACAGGAGTTCCTTCGAAAGGGTCATCCGGTGTGTTTTGGTTACAAGCCAATAGGAGAAAAAAACTTATTAAAATAGATAATATTAATTTCGGCATTTTATCTTCTCTAGTAAATCATGACTTTATGAAAATAAAAAAAATAAATTCAATCCAACCAGTATAAGTTTAAATCTTCTATTGTACAAGCCAGGGCAAAAAAAGCTAAAAAATGCATTTTTACCTTTTTTTTTTTATTAAAAAATAGCAATCAGTTTTGTCCACTTTTAGGGGATTGACACAGTTGACACACATCAACCGTAATGAAATACTATTCTAATAGGTAGTTGGTTCTGAAAAAGGTTTTTTTATACATATTGTTATTATCATATATTATAGGTTTTATCACTTAAACAGGAGAGGTCATAGATAAAATGAAAACAATGTTTTCTACAGCTTTAAACACTTTAATCATTATAACTTTGGGACTTGTCTCTTTTGGATTTTATGCAGGAGCCGATCAATTAAAAGTCTTAGAAGTAAAAGAGGGTATGGCTACTGTAAAAGTGCCTGAAGGTCAAACCTTATCCACAGATCAAGTTCTTTACACGAAACAAATAGCTACGGAATCAAAAAAAGCTAAAAGAAATGGTTTTGCTACCTTTTATGTCTCACCGAACTACAGTTTTAATCAGAGTACTTATGTCACATTACTTGATATAGGCTTGGGAAAAATGATTAGCCTACCAAGCCTGGTTCCCGATGGAATCCTGGAAGGGGAAATAGGGTTTGATGGTTCTACTTATTGGGGAGAAGAAGAACGTTTTGAATGGCACTTCAATATTGATCTTAGAGCAGAAGTGAACTTTATAAGAAATGATGGCATAAATAAAGTAATCCCTGGATTAAGCTTAGGTGTGGGTACTGATTACTATGTTCTTTCACATATTGAAGGACCAATGATGGATCTAAATTTAGCAGTGTACTTAAAAGCCTTTATTTCAAAACAACTAGCCTTTATCAGTAATATAAAAATGAGCTATATCGTATTATCCGATACAGAACCTTTGTATGCGCTAGCTAATGGGGAGTATAAGGAGTATGGAAATAATAGTTATGTTAAACTTAAAAAGGATGATACAATATTAAGTGTAAGTATTGGTCTCAGATATTACTTTTAAGTAACTAATTTTTTTATTAAACGATGAATCTGGTTTTGATATACAGAAATAGGCTATTCAGAGGAGAATAGAGTTATTACCTCACTTATATGATGAAAAACCAAAAAGACTTCTCCTCGCGAAAACCCAGGAGCAGAGAGTAAATCGGATAAGTTTATAATTACAATCCTGGCCAATGAAATTAAATAACAATCCATCCATAAAAGCACAAAGCGGATTGCAGGTATTTCAACTGCCGGTTCTTCAGGATAATTATATTTATATTCTTCGCGATGAGAGCACACAAAAAACAGCCGTAGTGGATCCCGCTTTACCAGAACCAGTGAATCTTTTTCTTAAAGAAAAAAATTGGAAACTGGATTTTATTTTCACCACTCATCATCACTGGGATCACACTGGCGGAAATATTAAATTAAAAAAGAAGTGGAATTGCCCAATTTTCGGTTTTGTAGAAGATACGCATCGGATCCCCGGAATAGACACACATTTACAGGAAGGAGAACAGTTCTCCTTTGGAAAATTCCCTTGCCGTATTTTATTTTTACCTGGACACACTTTAGGGCATATTGCCTATTGGTTTTTTGAAGAAAAAAAACTTTTTATTGGAGACACTTTATTTGCCATGGGTTGCGGAAGGCTTTTTGAAGGAAGCCCACAACAAATGTTTGCAAGCCTTAATCAAATTAAATCTTCTCCTCCTGAAACAGAAATATTTTGCGCCCATGAGTACACAGAAAAAAACGGCCACTTCGCCCTTAGTGTAGATCCTCAAAATAAAAATTTAAAAAATCGTATGACAGAAGTAAAAGCCAATAGAAAAAAAAATAAACCCACTGTCCCTTTCTTTTTGTCTGAAGAACTAAAGACCAACCCTTTTCTGAGAGCCACTACACTTGAAGAATTTACTCAACTCAGAAAAAAAAGAGACTTTTTTTAACTAATATAGAAAGATATTTAATTCACTTCATTCCTAATTTATCAGATAATTTCTTGACTACACTCCTAATTTATCTTAATATAAAAATTGATGATAAAAAGAATGCAAAAACTAAGTCAAAATCACAGCTTTTTCCTTTTTGGAGCCAGAGGAACAGGAAAAACAACTCTTTTAAAACAACTTTTTTTCAAAAAAAATAATTTATGGATTGATCTTTTGTCTTTCGATGATGAAGACCGGTTTAGCCGGAATCCTGATTTGCTTACAGAATTGATTGCTGAAAATAAGTATAAAAGAATCATCATTGACGAAATTCAAAAAGTTCCTAAATTATTGGATATTATTCATTTAGAAATAGAAAGAAATAAAAACATACAATTCATATTAACTGGTTCCAGTGCCCGTAAACTAAAAAGAGGAGGAGCTAACTTGCTGGCTGGTCGAGCTTTCACTTTCCCTTTGTATCCTTTAACTCATATAGAACTTGGAAATAAATTTAAAATAAATGAAGTATTACAATTCGGTTCTCTTCCTTCACTAAGGAAATACAGAACCATAAAAGAAAAATCCCGTTATTTAAATAACTATATACAAACATATTTAAAAGAAGAGATACTAGTGGAACAAATTATTCGCAATATAAAGCCATTTAAGAATTTTCTCGAAATTTCAGCCCAGTGTAATGGCCAAATAATAAATAATTTAAAAGTAGCCAGGGATCTAGGAGTGGACTATAAAACTGTACAGAATTACTTTGATATTTTGGAAGATACACATTTGGGGTTTTATTTAAAAAGTTTTAACCGCTCGATAAGAAAACAACAAAATAAAGCACCTAAGTTCTTTCTTTTCGATACAGGTGTATGCAGAGCTTTATTAAAAAAATCTCAGATTTCATTGGAAAACAGCAGTTTTGAATACGGCTCATCTTTTGAGCATTTTATCATTTTAGAGCTTTTTCGCTTAAATGCTTACCGTGAAAAACTATTGAGTATTTCTTATCTGCGAGATAAAAACAGCAACGAAATTGACCTGGTTATTCAAACACCAAAAGGAGAAGAAATATTAGTGGAAATTAAATTCTCTAATAGAACCACTAAAGAACAAGGAAAAACTTTAGAAAAATTTAAAAAAGACTGGGATCGCCCTTGCACAACTCAACTTTGGTCTAATGATCCAAAAAATAGGAAAATAGGAGAAGTAAGACACTACCACTGGAAAACAGCTTTAAGAAAATTATTCTTTTAAAGGTTCCCCTTCAAAGTTAGACCTGACTTTGATGTTTCCCAATATTCACACTTTTAGTCACTTGTCTTACTACAGTCACTTTTATTAAACCGGGATAAGAGCATTCTTCTTCAATTTTACCAGCTATTTTCTTACTTAACTCTAAGGCTTTTACATCATTTATTTTCTGACTGTCCACAATAACTCTAATCTCTCTACCCGCACTCATAATATATGTGTCCTTAACACCTTTAAAACTTCTCCCTATTTTTTCCAAAGTAAGCACTTTTTGATTATAAGAATCCACAGTAGAGCGACGCGCCCCTGGTCTTGCGCCAGACAAAGCATCCGCAGCAATAACCAGAAAATCAAGAGGTTTTTCCGGTGTGACATCATGATGGTGCGCTTTTACTGCATAAACAATAGAGGCATCTTCACCATGTTTTTTAATAAAATCAGCACCAATAACAGCATGTCCTCCTTCCTTTGAATGATCCATAGCTTTTCCAATATCATGAAGCATTCCTGCCCGACGAGCTAGTAACACCGGTTCTGCTATACCAGTCCGGTTTGAGTTTTCCGGCCATCTCTTTTTTTCTCCCAAGGGAAGAGAGACTTTGAAGGACGCAATTTCTATACCGGTTCGGTATAATTCCGCATTCAACAAACCACAAAGCCATCCTACCTCTTGACAATGAAAATGCTGGTTTTGTGCAAAAGAGTACCGATAACGTAAAGCTCCCATCATATTTTTTATTTCCGTTTTCATGCCCTTTAAAGATAGCTCTCGACAAATTCTTTGGCCATCACTTTTGATTCGTCTAAATAATTCTTTTTTTGTCTCCTGAACAAGGCTCTTAATGTCACTTTCCTTAATCCGCCTTCTTTTAACCATCTTTTGTAAAGAAGCACGCCCCAACTCCCTTCTGACCGGATCAATACCTAAAATAGAAATACTGGCTTCTTTATCACTCACTTTCATATCCACCCCACATTCTTTTTCTAAAATTTTCATTTTCGAAAAATGAGGACCCAAAAGACTTTCCATTGCGTCACGATTACTCCAACTCACATTTTTAATACCTCGTTCAGGGCAATACGGATGTTGAAAACGACTGAGAACCAACTCCAAAATAAAATGAGCCTGCTGATTTACATTATGTTTTAGATACTCTTCCTTTTCTTTTATCTTCTGAAGCATTTGTGTCTTTATAGTATCTATTTTTTCTTTTTGAATTTCCTCTCTTAGTTCTGCTACACTTATATTGAACTTACTCTTCAAAACCTGCACAATTTGTTCTCTGATCTCTTGCAACCGATTTTTCGTTTTTTTAAGAGCCTTTTCTTTTTCTTTATTGAGGGACAAAAAATTATCTATTTCCCTGGTATTTATTTTTTTTTCTTTTTCCAGCTTAGATAACTTTTCCTCTTTTTGCTGAGTCAATTGTTCTATTTCTATTTCACACTGTTGGCTTATCAAGGACAGTTCTTCCATATAAGACTCGTGCTTTTGAATAAGAGAAAGCCGGTACTCTTCCACTTTATTGAGGACTTGCTCCTGGTTTTGTTCCTCTTTATCCTGAGCTTCTTGTACAAGACGCCGGGCAGATTGCTTTGTTTGGTTTATCTTTTGTCTTCTTAACAAATAACTAATGAGAAGAGATACACTAGATCCCATTCCAAAACCGGCGCCTAAACTAATTAAGATAGGAAGCATCTACACATCCTCTCTCGTTACAGTATAAGAAAAAATCATATTCCCGCTTTATGCCTTTCCTGGTCATCCACCCGGGAAAGCACTCCCCCCCCTTTAAGACTATCTCTTTTAGCCAAATACTTTATATCATAAACAAAAGAGGATCCATTGATACCCGCCGTCTGCCACTCTGGCCCCATACGAATAGCGTCCACCGGACAAGCTTCTTCACAAAAACCACAAAATACACAACGAAGAATATCTATCTCATAAGCAATAGGATATTTTTCCACTTCAGGGGACTCATGTTCACTAGCGAGAATTTTAATACAGTTGGCTGGACAATGAGTAGCGCATAACATGCAGGCAGTACAACGAAGGGAACCATCTTTTTTTACAGTTAAAATATGATTCCCTTTAAAACGAGGACCATAGGAGTAATGTTCTTCCGGGTAATTTAAAGTCAACATTTTATTTTTTCTTGATAAATTGGATAGCATTTTTTTAAATGTAAAAATGAGACCTTTTAATATAGGAGGTAAAAACCATACAGCAGCACTATTCTTTCTTTGAACACGGCTCATAATACTTTCTTCCTGTAAGTGAAATGATTGGCTTTCCTAGGTGCTTTTAAAAAAGGAGGTTCTGACCTTTTTAACTCTTCTCCTCTTAGAATAACAACGGACTCAGAAAGGGAAAGAGCTGAAGGCACAAAAAAAGAAACCGCTTTTATTTTTTGTGCCCTACCTGCAAAGTTAATAATAGTCCCCTCTTTTTCAAAAAAAGTCTTTATAGGAATCTGCCATACTTTTTGGGAATCCAGTAAGGGATGGGCTGTCCACCAAATGATATTTTCACAGTGGGATTCAAAATACCTTAATTTTTCCTCTATGTCAGGATAAACCTTTTGATTTTCTGGACCGGCTACCCATATAGTTCCCACCTTTTTTTCTTCCAGTGTTTTTTGCAAATGTTCCCAAGGATTAAGAGCTTCTTTCTTTTGCAAAATCTCCAATAACCCTTTTGTATTAGGGTTTTTATCTCCTCGTAACAGCAGACCATCAAAGTCATCAAAATTCTCTGGATTGTTTTTCCAGTAAAAAATAGACTCTTTTGATCCTAAAAACTGTAAGAAAAAAGAAATTAAATCTTCATACTCTTCCGTGGTGTATTGAGCTGTAAGTATTAAAATAGCTTCATCCGCTTTCAAACCATTTTTACTATAGCTATCTCCATCTGATCCCTTTTCCAAAAATAGCTTCCTTATTTTTTTTAAAGCGGCCACAGAACCAATAGAATAAGAAGATTTATCACTATCAGAAGAAGGGACCTTTGCCTTCCACAACCGACCGATTCTGTTTGGAAGACGATATATCTCTCGGCCTTTATCACACATCCAATATCCATTTATTTCTTTATTGTAACGAGGGCGCGCTCGAAACAAGCCTTCTTCATTATAATCCACTTCTATATTACACCCGGTGGAACACCCTGTACATATAGAATCCGCGGTTTTTAGATACCAAACTCTTTGCTTAAAACGAAACTCTTTAGATGTGAGAGCCCCTACCGGACAGATATCCACTGTATTTACAGCATATTCATTCTCCAGAGGTTTATCTTTAAAAATTCCTATTTCACTTTTATCCCCTCGATTAAAAATTCCCAACTCATGGGTTTTACTTATTTCATCCGTAAAACGTACACAGCGGGAACAAAGGATACACCTTTCTGAATCCAAAACAATTTTAGAACCCAGATCAACCACCTTTCTTTTTTTCACTTTGTTCTCTGACATATTAGGACTGTATTTTCCAAACTGCATATATTGCTCCTGCAATTCACACTCCCCTGCCTGATCACAAATAGGACAATCTAAAGGATGATTGATAAGATGAAACTCCAAACCCCATCGAACCGCCGCCTTTATTTTTTCCGACTGGTTACTAATTTTCATACCTTCTGTCACTTTCGTGTTACAGGCAATTTGAAATTTAGGTATTCCTTCTATCTCCACCATACAAAGCCGGCAAACCCCAGCTACAGATAGCCCAGGATGCCAGCAATAGTGAGCGATAGGCTGATCCAGCTTTTTAAAAGCTTCAATAATAGAAGTGCCTTCAGAGACTTCTATTTCTTTATTGTTAATTTCACATTTTATTAATTTATCTGACATTATTTATTACCCTCTTTTGGTCCCTATACTTCCTGAAAGGTACATCGCCATTACCAAGGAACCGAAAATTTACCCACAATCCAGTATAACTACATTCCTTCAGGAAAACAGTTTGCCGATAGACAGGCAGCAACTTACTTTCCCGTATAACTACATTCCTTCAGGAAAACAGTTTGCCGGTTGAGGGTCCAAGGTCCTTGACTTTCTACCAAGAAAGACTAAGGACCGTCCCGATAAAGGCAAATCTGTTTTACTGAAGGACACATTTACTAATAAATCAAATCTCCTCGTAGCTACCAGATTCCCACTTTCACAGAATAGACAGGCAACAACTTACTTTCCCGTATAACTGCATTCCTTCAGGAAAACAGTTTGCCGATAGACAGGCAGCAACTTACTTTCCCGTATAACTACATTCCTTCAGGAAAACAGTTTGCCGGTTGAGGGTCCAAGGTCCTTGACTTTCTACCAAGAAAGACTAAGGACCGTCCCGATAAAGGCAAATCTGTTTTACTGAAGGACACATTTACTAATAAATCAAATCTCCTCGTAATAACCACAGGTTGCTTTGTGGTAAAACGCATGTTTGAGCCTTTTGATTCCCTATTCTTTTCTGAAGAATCCAGTATCAAATACCATTGGTACAACTTAAGCACTTAAACCTTCTTCCTTTTTCTGAACTAAAGTTTTTCTTATATGTTGCTCAAATTCATCCCGAAACTTCGTCACAAAGCTAATAGCCGGTAGAGCAGCCGCATCGGACAAAGCGCAAATCGTTTTTCCCATCATGTTTTCGGCAATACCTTGGATCAAACTTAAATCATGGATACGACCTTGGCCTTTTAAAATATCGTCAACCACCTTGGAAAGCCAACCAGTTCCCTCCCGACAGGGAGTACATTGACCACAGGATTCATGATGATAAAATTGCTCAATAACGGAAAGCATATCCACCATAGAACAAGAATCATCCATGACAATAACGGATCCCGACCCCAGCATACTTCCCAACTCAGCTAAAGACTCAAAATCCATACGAGCTTTCTCACATTCCTTAGCTGTGAGAACTGGAGCGGAGGAACCACCAGGAATAACCGCTTTCAATTTACGACCTTCTCTCAGACCTCCCGCTAGTTCAATCAAGTCCATTAAAGGATAAGCCAAGGGCACTTCATAGTTTCCTGGTGTTCGCACACAACCACTAACCGAAAAAAATTTTGTTCCGGGAGATTTCTCTGTTCCAATAGATCGAAAAGCCTCTACTCCATCTCTTAAAATCACCACCACAGCAGCTAAAGTTTCTACATTATTTACAATAGTGGGCTTATCTAAATAACCTCTTACAGCCGGAAACGGAGGTTTTAACTTTGGTTGACCTTTTTTACCTTCCAAAGAAGAAATCATACCGGTTTCCTCTCCACAAATATAAGCCCCCGCTCCCACATAAATATCCATATCGTGATGAAAATCCCGCCCACACACATTCTTACCTAAATAACCCTCATCATAAGCAGACCGAATGGCTTTTTCCATAATACGAATACAATTTTGATATTCCCCGCGAATATATATATAGGATTTATGAGACTTAATACCCCAAGCCGAAATCAGCATTCCCTCAATAAGCTGATGAGGGGCTTTTTCCATAATCAAACGATCTTTAAAAGTGCAAGGCTCCCCTTCATCCGCATTGCAAAGAAGATAACGGGGTTCAGAGTTATTAGGTAAAAATCCCCATTTCACTCCCGTGGGGAATCCGGCTCCTCCCCGGCCTCTCAAGCCGGAATCTTTGACTATACAAACAACTTCTTCAGGTGTTTTATCTAAGACTTTATGTAAAGTCTCATATCCTCCTAAAGATTTATAACCAGCCAGAGACGAGTGTCCCTCTTTATAATAATGTTCACTCAAAAGTCTATGTTCCATACTTTTATTTAAGGCAGATTACTGTAGCCCATCCTCCTTTCCTATAATTTTTATTTTGCAACACACAACAGTTATTATACCAACAGATGTTTATCCTGGTAAAGACTCAGTGTATTTGAGAAAAATTCAATCTTGTTTCAACAATCCTTTTATTTGATCCACTACTGTTTCTTTTTTTAAAGGACCAATGTATGTTTCATTCACCTGAGCCATAGGAGCTATATCACAAGCTCCCAAACATTCCACTCGACTGATAGTAACCATATCGTCGGTACTCTTTTCGCCCTCTTTGACATGAAAATTGTTACATAAATGATCTACCAATTCCCTGCTCCCGTTCATAGCACAGGAGAGATTACAACAAACCTGAATATGCAACTTCCCTACCGGACGCTTGTTGTACATGGTATAAAATAAAAGCACTTCATTGATCTGCGCTTCAGGAATATCCATTACCTGACTTAAGTAAGAAACCGCTCCTGGAGAAACCCAACCCCCGTTTTCCTTTTGGACCCGATAAAGACAGGGTAAAATAGCTGAACGCTTGGTCTCATAACGGTTCATTTCTTTTTTCACAAATGCCAAACCTTCTTCCGAAAGCTGAAATTTTTTATCTAAAGTAGCGCTTTTCTCCATACGAAATACTCCGTTCCCCTTATTAATTAAAAACACTAACGATCCAACTCCCCTGCAATTACATTCATACTTCCTAAAATAGCAATCACATCCGCTACCAAAGTCCCCTGCACTTGCCGGGGAAAAGATTGATAAATAGCGAAACAGGGAGGGCGCACCTTTAAACGATAAGGTTGTCCACTGCCGTCACTCACCAAATAAAAACCCAACTCTCCGTTAGCCGCTTCCGTCGCACAATAAGTTTCCCCTGCCGGCGGCCTTACGCCATTCATAATTAACATAAAGTGTTGCATAAGACCTTCTATATTGCCATAAACATCTTTTTTTTCAGGTAAGACAATATCCTTATCTCTTATGGTGTAATCTCCAAAAGGAACACAGCGAGCCACCTGCTCAATAATCTTTATCGCCTCTCGCATTTCCTCGACTCTTACTAAATAGCGATCATATACATCTCCTGTCGTTCCCGTAGGCACATCAAAATCCAGCTCGTCATAACCATAATACGGGTCTGCTTTTCTGAGGTCCAAGCTCATACCCGTCGCTCGTAAACAAGGCCCTGTATATCCCCACTGAATAGCCTCTTCTACTGATAAAGTGCCGATACCTTGTGTTCGATCCATCCATATCCGGTTTCCCGACAGGAGAAGCTCCAGTTCATCTACTCCTTTTTTCATTTCCTGACAAAAAATCAATACATCTTCAAACCAACCTCTCGGTGGCTCTTGAGCCATTCCCCCAACTCTAGTAAGGGAAACAGTGAGTCTAGCACCACACAGCTTTTCAAACAAAGTATATACTTTTTCACGGTAAGTGAATAAATGAAAAAAGCCTGTTAAAGCCCCTAAATCAACGGCATTAGCTCCAATACAAACAATATGATCTATGATACGGGAAAGTTCACAAAGAATCACTCGAATAGCCTGAGCCTTTAGAGGCACCTCCACACCTAAAAGTTTCTCTACTGTTTTACAATAACCCACATTATTCATAGGAGCGGAACAATAGTTGAGCCGATCCGTATAAGGGATGACTTGATTATAGGGATGGGTTTCTGCCATTTTCTCAAAGCAGCGGTGGAGATAACCTATCTCCACTCCGGCACGATACACTTTTTCTCCTTCCATTTGAGCCATAATACGTAAGGTGCCATGAGTAGCCGGATGAGAAGGACCGATATTAAGAGGAATAAGATCTTTTTCCTCTACCCCCTCTTTATCTCCATCAAAACCCCGATCAAAATGCAGTGGTAAAGCTTCTGTACAATGTTGCTGATAATCAGCAGGATAGTCTTTTCTTAAAGGATGGCCTTTAAACTGATGATGGGTAAGAAGACGGTTCATATTGGAATGATTTTCAAATTCCACTCCAAACATATCATAAATCTCTCTCTCAAACCAATCGGCTGTTTTCCATAGAGATTGCACGGTGGACACTGTCCCGGACTCAGAAACAGAAGTTTTTACTCTCAAACGGAAAGCTGTTTTAGAAGCAAATAACTCATATACAATTTCAAATCTATCATCCCTTTTTGGGTAATCCACCCCGGATATATTCATTAAAAAGTCAAAATATTTTTCCTCTTTTAAGAACTTCAATAAAGATAGAACTGAGGAGGGAGAAACAACAATAATATTATCTCCAAAACTCTGATAAAAAGTAAAATGGGTATTAGGAAACCTTTGGCGTAAACCCTCTTGCAAAGATTTAAAAGATCTTTTCATCGCCATACACCTGGTTTCCAGTTATCTTTCCAAGGACGAGGGGCCTGATCTGTAATCATTTTTTGAACAACCATAACTCCATCCATCACCGCTTCTGGAGTGGGCGGACAACCGGGAACATACACATCTACGGGAACAATTTTATCCACTCCCTGTAGAACATGGTAAGCACGATAAAAACCGCCTGAACTGGCACAAGCGCCCATAGCAATAACAAATTTTGGTTCTAACATTTGCTCATACACCCGCAAGATAACAGGAGCCATCTTTTCAGTAATAGTTCCCGCTATAATAAGCAAATCAGATTGTCGGGGAGAGAATCGCACCACTTCTGCCCCAAAACGAGCTAAGTCATAACGTGGACCCATTACTGACATCATTTCAATTCCACAGCAAGCTGTCCCGTAAGGCATTGGCCAAAGCGAATTCCTTTGACCCCAGGCCGCTATTTTTCTAGCCTGAGTTGTAAAAGCAAATGAGCGCGTGTCCTCCACCAAGGCCCTTTGTTCTTTTTTATCTGATTGAGTTTCCTTCATAAAAACACCTCATTGTCTGTCTCTGCAAAGCTTGTTTTTGTGGATGAGGAAAAAGATCAAATAATGATAAAATTAAGCTATACTCATCGGGTATTGTATTTGTTTCCCCGCTTTATCGGGGACAAACTTTTCCGTCACTTTTTGGTTTTTTCCTCCGGGAAAACAAGCCTTTAAAATCGGAATTTTTAAACCTTGTTCTCGCGAAGCTGGTCCCCGATAAAGCGGGGAACAATAGATATAAAAGCAAATTAAAGTTTCAATCGGAGCAATATAACTTGACTGAAGTTTTCAAACGCTCTCATTATACTTTAAGTAAAAGCATAAATCAACAACCTCACTTAAGGAAAATATGGTGATTAAAAAACAATCTATTCCCTTAAAATCCAAAAAAAGAAAAACACGCCCTTTATACACACTTACAGGCATAGTGAAAAGGCACCCCGATGGTTTCGGTTTTTTTATTCCAGAAGACTCCCAACACCCGGATGTCTATTTATCTCAAAGGCAAATGCCATATCTAATGAATAACGATAAAGTGAATATTTCCGTATTTCCCCGCAAATATCGAAAAGGCCTTTTTGAAGGAAAAATACTAAAAATTCTAAAGCGTGCTCAGAATCATGTTATAGGACCGTACTTCCCTCTATCTGACAAAACAGGTCTTATTAGCGATAACAGTTATCAATGGGGCGAAAACCTAAAAATTCAGCTAAAAGAAAATCAAACACCTAAAAAAGGGGAGTGGGTACAAGCGAAAATTCTCTATTGGCCCGGTAGTCCTCAGGGGTTCAAAGGGGAAATAACATGCTCTCTAGGGGTGTTCCCGAACGCTTTAGAAGATAATATCCGTGCTGTGCAAAAACATCACATTCCCTCTGTATTTCCCCTAAACTGCCAAAAAGAAGCAAAAGCTTTACCTCTACATCCATCTGAAAGCACATTACACCATAGAAAAGATTTAAGATCTTTGGCTTTTGTTACCATTGATGGAAAAACCGCTCAGGATTTTGATGATGCTATTTATGTAAAAACCCATACCAAAGGCTGGCTACTATATGTAGCTATTGCCGATGTCAGCCATTATGTAAAAAAAGATTCCTTTTTAGATAAAGAAGCTCAACAAAGAGGTAATAGCACTTACTTCCCAGGCTTTACACTACCTATGCTTCCAGAAAAACTGAGCAATGATCTGTGCTCTCTAAAACCATATAAAAACCGTTTGGCTTTTGTAACAGAAATACACTTTAACCAAAAAGGGGAGAAAGAAAAAACAAAGTTTTATTCAGCTGTTATTCAAAGTCGGGCCCGACTCACTTATGGATCAGCCCAGTCTATAATAGACCAGGTCCACACCCCAAGCGAAACCTACTTAGAGGAAAAACAAGAAGGAGAAAAACATCAGGAAACAGAAATAACCACACTTAGCCATTCCGTATTAGAAAATGTACGCTCGGCTGGAAATTTAGCTAAGCAATTACTGAAACAACGTTCTAAAAATCATTTTATTAACCTCAATATCCCCGAAACAGAAATCAGCCTCAATGAACTGGGAGAACCTCTGGATATTTCACAGAAACCACGTTTATTCTCTCATCAACTTATTGAAGAGCTTATGCTAGCTGCTAATAAAGCCGTTGCGGAGTTTTTACAAAAACATAAAATACCCACACTTTATCGCATACATGATCCACCTAAATCAGAGTCCTTAAAAAGATTAGAATTATTTACACAAAGTATAGGAATACCGATCGGGTTTGAAAATTCCAGATTTAAAGGCTTGGCTAACAAGAGGAAAGAACCTAAAAGTACGGAAAAGCTTGTCCCTGTGAAAAAGGGGATTAGGCCCGATGAGTATATTAAAATAAAATTATCTGAACCAAATTTACAGAAAAAAATATCCTATCTGATCCAACAATTTACAGATCACCCTTTGTCAGAAGTCGTGCAAACTTTGGTTCTACGCTCCCTTTCACAAGCCGTATATAGCGCTCGCAGTAAAAGCCACTTTGGCTTAAACACCAAATACTACACACATTTTACATCCCCTATACGTCGCTATAGTGATTTAATTATTCATCGTATTTTAAAATCCGCTTTAGAAAAACAAACATCTCCTTATAAAAAACAGGATTTAGAGTCTATAGCAGAAATCAGTTCTGCCTGCGAACAAAGATCTGTAAAAGCGGAAAGACAAATAAAAGACATAAAAAGAACACGATTTATTAAAAAGTATTTAGGAAAAGAAATGGAAGGAATTATCTCCAACTGCACTCGCTTCGGCTTTTTTGTAAAACTCAGATTATTTGATATTGAGGGGCTTGTTCAGATGAAAAGCTTAAAAGGGCAATGGGAATTTAAAGAACCCTTACTGGAACTGAGATCCAAATCCTCTCATCAACGCTTTAAAATGGGAGACTCAGTTATTATTCAAGTTGTGGCTTCCAATATTGATACAGGTCAGATTGACTTTAAACTTAAAGCCCATAAAGGGAAAAAAATAAGTAAAAAACCCAGACGAGAGAGGTCTCATCCCCCAGGCCGGCCCCGTAAAACCTTATCTCATCGGTATCCTCGCACATTAAAAAACCAAGACAAAGTGATGAGATCTAGGAAAAACAAAAAAATCGCTTGTGCCAAAAAGAGAAAAAAGAATAAAAATTAACAATTTCTGAAAAAAAAACTCAAATGATAAAAAAAATAACCGAAAAAGATAAATAACCTCACAAGGAGATAAAATGGACAATATTGTTATGCGATTTCACGGAATGGAACAAAAAAAGCAACACAAACTAAAGGATTACCTGGAATCTTTATTACGTCATGCCCCCTCTAGGTCCACTTGCCATCTTCATATTTTTAAAGAAAAGCAAGGTTATTTATGTAAATTAACTGTTCATTCTAATATAAAAACCTTTTCTGCTCATTTTAAGGACGAAACAATAACATCATCCGTAAAAGCCGTATTACGATCTGTTAAAAAACAGATTGCACATTGGAAGAATAACCGCTCCTCACTGGAATTAACGGGGGTAACCTCCATCACTCAACTGAATTTAAAACCTCTGGATGAGGAGGAAGAAGAAATAAACACAAAGCAATCTAAAAAAGCCGCTTAACAAAGATGATTTCACGAAAAACACTTGTTTTCCATTCCCCCTATTAGTATGAAAGTACCATGATAAATAAAAAGAGAGAAGAACCCGTACTTTTATCCCATATTTTAAACGATTTTTTTAATATGCATTTTACGAAGTCAGACCAGTGGTTTGGAATAAGGCTATGGCATAGTTGGTCTAAATTCACTACAAAAAATATTTTTAAACAGACAAAACCAGTTAGTTACCAAAACGAGCGTTTGGTTTTATGGGTGGATAATACGGTGGAACTTCAAGAACTATATTTTTACATAGAAGAATTAAAACAAACCATTAATGCTTATTTTCAAAAGCCAATGGTAAAAGAAATTCATTTTACTTTAAATAAAGACATTTTAAAAAAAAGAGAACAATCCGCAAAATGGCTGAAAAAAATTAACATAGGTCCTCATCCGGATTAAGTAACACCCATAAATTCCTTTACCAGATCCAGGTTCTTATTGTTCTTTTTTCTCTTTTACTAAGGAAGGTAAATACTTATAGTAAGGCCGTTGGCCCAGCAACCCTAAAATGCGGTCATAAACATTTTTGTTATTAATCAAAGCTCCTATAGTACCTTCTCCCTCATCTAACTTTATGAGTATACTATTTAACCTGTTTAAAATTTGAGATATTTCCTGGGATTTACTATCAGAAAACATGTTGGAAATACTATGAGCGGTTTTACCAATTTGCTTTATTGTTTGTTCTGAATTAAGTGATTTAACTAAGACTAGCAATTCATCTAAAATAGTTGCTATTTTATCGCCTGTGCCTGGCCTTTCAAATATCCCCATTATTCCCGAAACAACTTGAGTGGGAATATAAGCCCCTTTCGGAAGTTTTTGCCCTTTTGTTCCTTTAGTAGTAATAGAAACATATTTATCACCCAATAGCCCTTTTGTCGCTAAAGAAGCCTCCGACCGATCTGTAATCGCAGGAGTAAACTTACGTAAAATAGATACCACCACTTGTACATCCCCTGTTTCCTGAATAAAATGAATATCCACGATATTTCCAGCCGGTATTCCGTTCACCTTTACTACACTACCAGTAAACAAACCATCCGCGGATTTGAATTTCACATTATATTTGGATACAAAATTAAAATAAGTCTGATTACCCCCTATCAAGAGAACATAAGAAAATAAAGATAGGACACCCATTAATACAAAAAAACCAACTCTCAGTTTTATATTTTTACGCCGACTCATCATTCTCTCCTTGTTTAATCCCTTTAATAAAGTTATTTAAAAAAATATTAGGATTTTCCCTGAAATTCTTAGGTGTGTCCACAGCCTGGATTTTACCTCCCTTTAATAAGGCAACACGATCACAAACTTTTAAAGCTGTTTGCATATCATGTGTGACTATCATGGAAGTGGCTCCTCTTTTTTGCATCTTTATAATAGCCTTTTGCATATTTTTTTTTGTATAAGGATCCAACCCCGATGTAGGCTCATCATACAAGATTACTTTTGGTTTAATAATAATGGCTCTCGCTACTCCCACTCTCTTCTGCATCCCACCAGACAATTCCGTAGGGTATATATTTTCAGAGCCTTCCAATTCAAACTCTTTTAACTCATGTAAAACAGCTTTTTTTATCTTTTCCTCTGACCAATCCGTATGTTCCCTTAAAGGAAAAGCTAAATTATCATAGACGGTCATAGAATCAAATAAAGCCCCTCCTTGAAACACATAAGATATTTGTTTACGAATAAATATATATTGTTCTACATCAAATCGTAAAATATTTTTACCATCAAATAATATTTGACCACTTGTTGGAGACTCTAGACCGATAATGGAACGTAGTAAAGTGGATTTCCCGTCACCGGATCCCCCAATTAAAGCCAGGCACTCCCCTTCTGATAAAGAGAAAGTAACACCTTTAAGCACTTTTTTTTCTTTAAAGGAAATATATAAGTTTTTCACTTCAATGATTGATTTCACTTTACATCACCATCATCCAATAAAATTTGGTCAATAAATAGTCCCCTAATACAATTAAAACAGAAGAAAAAACGATTGTTTTTGTAGTGGCATTTCCCACTTCATAGGCTCCATGACTCACCTTTAAGCCAAAATAACAAGCTGTTAATGTAATGAAACAGGCAAAAAAGTAGGTTTTTATATAACCCGAAAAAAAATCATGTAATTTTGATGTATCAAAAATCTGATAAAAAAAGTAAAATAAGTCTAAATTCAACTCCCAGTATCCCACCAATGCGCCAAACAAAATAGATATAAAACAAGAAAACAAGCACAACAGAGGTAAAGCCACAATACCACCTAAAAATCGCGGGATCACAATTCTCTTGATGGGAGAGGTTCCCAGTGCCAAAAGCGCGTCAATCTGTTGAGCCACTCTCATTGTGCCAATTTCCGCTGTAATACCGGCACCTACACGACCAGCCAGGATAAGACTGGTAAATACAGGCCCGATCTCTCTAAATATGGCTAGAGATAAAATTTTCGGACTGTATATTTTACCGCCAAATTTCTCAAGAGTAAGCCCAAATTGTAAAGTCAATACCATTCCTGTACAAGCTGAAGTCACAAAGATAATGGGCAGGGACTTCCAGCCCATTTCATACACCTGTTGTAAAAAAAGATGAAAATAAAACGGCTTTTTTCTTAACTCTAAAATAATATCACGCAAAAGAAGGGCCACCCCTCCAAAAAAATGAATAATTTGTGTCATCCCATTCATGGTGCACGAAATCCCTTGATAAAATCTTCAAACACCGACTGATGATTTATAGCGCTCTTCTCTAAAGAAGGTATTATACTGATCTTGTTTGAATCTTGTGTTTTAGAGGGTGAACGAAGTTCAGAGTTTGTAAATTCTTGACCTGCTTGGTATAAAAAATTGAGAGCATAAAAACAGTCTCCTTTTTTAAAAATAAACAAATTAATATTCATCGCCTGTGGTATAGAGGATATTTGTGCTAAATTTAAACGATAGGCTTTTTGATCTTGATGATAAACTTCTTTTTCATCTAATACATGAAAAGATTTCAGTCCATCCAACAATTCTTTACGAAACTGTTTTAAAGCAGTAAACCGATCGGTGGAAGAGCAATTAGAAAAAAAAGACAATATATCGCCATTTTCCGAATTTTCCCAAGCGAAATCCATACCTTTTTTTACTGTTTTCTCATAAGGCTTTACGGGTTCCTTAAAAACAACCCTCTTTGCTTTTTGATCTTTTAAAGAATCAAAACTAATAGATACACACGCGCTAAAAAAAAATATACAAAAAAAAGGTAGTGTCCCATATACAAAAGAATAACAGTACTGTTTCTCGTAGCAATGGGGATATATCTCTTTAGGCTTACTATTTCTTTTCATAAAGCACTTTCTCCCTATTCTTTAATCCGTTTAAAAAAACACTATAACTGTGTGGGACTTTCTATTTACAGATTAAAATAAGTGTTTTTTTTAAAGATCAGAACAATTTAAACCAAAGAAATATATAATCTCCCATAACTTTACCAGGCTTTCAAGCCCGACTGTTCATTCTATAACCATGAAAACACAAAAAGCTTAAGTTTATAAATTTATTACTGATTTTTTACCTGGAAAAGAGAGTTATACCAAACCGGTCAAGAATCCCCGCTCCTCGCTTCCCACTTTCGCGGAGACAAGCTGAGCGAACTCTAAGCTTCGTTCATCCCCCAGAAGAAGCTTCAAAAAACACAAAATCTTATCTCCGCGAAAGTGGGGATTACACAAGATCAGTATAATTTAACGACCACCGGGTTGATGAGTGTATCCATCATCTAAATCTGGATTGTCTAAATCAGCTTTGCCAAACTCAAACCCTTGACTTGCCGATCCACCGTAATACATCACAACATCCAATATACCATTTTCAACATGGTTACTATATCTGCTTCTTACAATTAGATAAGATAGGGTACCAAAATCTTTAGCTCCTTTCAGCTGTACATGAAAACCCTTATATTCATTCCAATATTTTGCTGTTCCTTCCAGCTCAAAAGGAGCTTCAGGAGAGACAGTAAATCCACATGCCCCTAAATAACCGTAAAAAGGAAGTCCACTTCCAGAATAATAAGGCTTTATTTTTAAAGTTACTTTAGATGGAAGCTCTTGCTTTTCAAACTTCATTTCCACATCTGCTTTAGAATCAAAGTTTTTACAGTTGAGAGGGCCAAAATAAGCTGTACAAGGATCACATTTTCTTTGGTCTCTTAAAAGATTGCGATACCTCTTTGGATTAGTGAACTCCAAGGAACCAGACCAAACTAATACCTGTGTTGGCTCGACAGGATCTGAGGGGGGGGGGTTTGTGGGAGCAGGGGGTGGTTTATCACTGCCCAAATGACAAGCTGACAGATATAAGCACAACACACAAGAAGCAAAAATATAAATAAGATACTTTAACATTCCCATAACTTTGTTCATCCTACTTATCCTGTTTTATCGTTGATTTGTTATTCGTTTTCTTAAAGTTGTTTATCGGTTTTCTCAAAGCAACTGCTTAAAAATTTTACATGCTTTCGTTTAAGTTTCTCATAAGTTACTCTTTAATCACTACTTTTAAAGGTCCGGTTTCTGAATTTTTATTCTTTTTTTTGAGTTGTAATAAAAAATAACCAGATTTTTGTCTGGAAAATTATTATATTATTATGTTATGATTAAAAAATCAGGGGGCGAGTGGCTTTGACGTAGGTCATGAAACTTCAGGAGCATACAGAGGCGCATGAGGACCTCTTTAAAAATGTGCATAAAAACTAATTGGCAACTTTAATGTTGCTCTTGCTGCCTAATTTAAAAAGGTAGCCGTTGACTCCACTTTTGACGACGGGGTGGGGAAGGCGTTGACTCAGTTGTCTCGGTTTTTTATTTTTTATCAGGGTAAAAAACTTAAATGAACTGGTAAAAACCCATCTAGTTATGTTGATGCTGATTAGATGGTGTACTTTGCATCAACTAAGTATGTAGCTGGCCTGAAAGTAGAGGATTTACGGACACGAGTTCGACTCTCGTCGCCTCCACCACTGTATTTATATCTTATTGAAATTACTGGATTTTTTATCTTTAAACAGAGCCTGAACGGGATAAGGACGGGATTTTTAAAGAGGGTAAAAACAACTTATAAGCGACTGTTTTTAAAAATAGCACTAGCGGTTTTTTCACCGGTGCTTGAACTCAAAAGGGCAACAGCCTTTGCATACCTCTGAGTTACTCTCTGCTCTGTATGTCCAAGACTGGCTTGAACAGCAGAAAGATTTTTTGTTTCCATAAGAGAGATTGTAGCGAAAGTATGTCGGCATATATGAGTGGAACGCCAAGGCATATCCAAAGCTGTAAAGCCGACATTAAATGCTGACTGAACGGCATTGTATTTTAATAAGTCACCTTTGCCCGACTTCAGCACAACACAAAGGGTTAAAAAAATATTTTGATAATTTTTAGGTTATGCGAGTGTATTTTTATTCATTTTTGAGGCATAAAATACCCTCAAAATAAAGATGTGTGGCACTGGCCCTGTTTACTTCTCTTATCTGTTCTGACACAGTAAAGGCATGTTCATCAAAGTCACTAAAAAACCAAATGGTTCTTCTTTTGTGCGTGTTATGGAGTCCGTCCGACACGAGGAGGATGACATAAGGCAGTTTGGTTTTAGTAAGATCAAAAGTTTCTTCTTTAAACCTTTTCCAGGTCTTCAAGAGAAATCATCAATTTTTTATATAAGAAGTTAGAGAGGAAAATAAGAAAGACGGCCAGCAAAAAAGAAATAACTGTCAAATTATCAAGAATGCTCATAACTCTTTTCCTCCTTAAACAAACTCAACATGGGGAGGCTTTAAACCTTTAACTGCTGACATGTAAAAAGATTAAAAACAAAAAAATAAAATATTTTTTTATGAAGTAAAAGATTAATAGCTTTTTCAAAAATCGTAATTGGAAAAAGCTCTTTTTACAGGAGGACAAGCAGGTTATAAACAGGCTCCAGAGGTTGCTAGCGGTTATAACAGGTTATGAGTGGGAACGAGCGGGAAAAAAAGAAAAAAATATCTATAAGGAAATAAGATGACTTCAACCTATCTCTTATTTCAAACACCTTTAAAATATGTTAAAAAAATCTTAAAAAATTTGTGGGGATTATAAGTCCAAGTAGAGACGTCCATATAGAACTAAAGAATGTCAGCAGTTTTCAAAAAAGAATATCCAACAAGGTTTTAGAGCAATCCCAATTTCCAGAAAAAATGAGAGACGACATAGGAGAATTTTTCTGCCCTCCAAAGTGGAAACAAGTCGAGCAGTAAATAGGAAACCACTCTTTTTGTTCTGGTTATCTCCACTAAATTGGAACGGGATTTGAACGGGATATATCAGTGATGAAGTATCTGTTTTCTTTCTAAGAGAATAAAAAAGACATTTAAAAGTTCAAACATGCTTTTTGCCACAGATCAAAAAGAAGATCCTCTGAGGGCTAAGGGTAAGCCACTTAAGTGGCTTACAGTCTCTTATGAAGACAGATTTATAATTTCTTTCCTAAGAGAATAGAGGTTAAATATTATAAAACGGTTTTGTCAAAAAAGTAGTATTTATATTGTTTCATTTTGAGATGAGTGTCCCAGTTTGAAACAAATAAAAAATATTTTTTGAGAGGGGGAATTTATCTTTACCTATATTCATTACATCTCCATTTTTATTAAAGATTAAAGTAACTTACTTATATATTTTGTTTTTAAAAAGGAG
>JAPPLY010000017.1 GCA_028819305.1 Bdellovibrionales bacterium | reverse complement strand
TGCCTCTACGGGGCTTTGCCTCTACGGGGCTTTGCCTCTACGGGGCTTTGCCTCTACGGGGCTTTGCCTCTCGGGACGGTTCTTAGTCTTCCCTAGGCAGGAAGCCAAGGCCCTTGGACTCAACCGGCAAATTGTTTTCCTGAATAAAATATATTAAATTTGCAACAATTTTGAATGAGAAAACTTTTTCAGAACCGACTAAATAGTCTTGTTGAAGATTTCAGATGGGTTTTTGTACCTTTTTCACAGGCTTTTGCAGATATAAACAAACCTAAGAAGCCCATATAATATAAGCGCATTCTTGAAATAATTGTTCTATTTTTACTTGAGAAGAAGGCCCATTAAAAAGAAAGACAAAGATATTTTTTTTACCACTTCGTGTTATTATGTAACCAGCCAATCCTGTTACACCTTTTAAGCTTCCTGTTTTAGCATGAATACGACCTTTTAAAGCAGGTTTTTTAAAGTATTTTTTTAAAGTGCCATCTTCATTGGCTAAAGGAAGGGAAGACTCAAACTCTGGTTGTAAAGGATGATGGAGCCAGTATTTTAGTACTGTTAATAAGTGCCGTGGTTTTATCTTATTTTTCCTACTGAGGCCAGAAGCTTGTACCAAGCGATATTCTTGACTGGGAATACCTATTTTATGAATATGCTTTTTGATTATATTTAGCCCATCTGTTAAGTTGCCTGTTTTACCCTCTAATTCCACCACCATGTTTTTTATCAGCATCTCCACCATGAAATTATTGGAATATTTCATCATAAGCTTGATAT
The DNA here is from genome assembly GCA_028819305.1 of Bdellovibrionales bacterium. Lineage (GTDB taxonomy): Bacteria > Bdellovibrionota > Bdellovibrionia > Bdellovibrionales > UBA1609 > JANQSP01. The sequence goes on along the minus strand of JAPPLY010000017.1, from coordinate 5,789 downwards.
GTTCCGTTAGATGGCGACTTTGCCACTCCGCTAATACCCTGGCATTGCGTGGAGTCAAGCCTCTCTTTACTTGTCCAGTCACCTGAATATTTCTTTGTTGAAGAAAGTGTATAGTATTCCATCCTGTCCATATAGATGGAAACAGAATATTTCTATAGATGAGAATTTCAGGATGATGGAGCGACAAGGATCCTGTAATTTTTAAGGATTCTCTGAAGTGTTTTTCTTTCCTCCGGTGAATGGAAATATGTTTTTTTCGTTTTTTCTTTAGGGTTTTGGTTTTCTTCTCAATGGAGGAGAAATAGAGGGAAGAAGGATCAACAGTAACACGAAGGGGGGTTCCTACTTTTGATCCCGGACGCAGATATATATTGGCTGTATTCCAGTTAAAGGATAAGGCCCCTACAGGGGCATCGTAGCTGGAATGGGAACCTTGAGGGAGACGAGGCCCTTTTCTTTCTTTGTCAAAACGACTATCATCTACGATAAGGTCACCTTCAATGGTTTTTAAACTGTTTCGTGTTAGGTTGTTAACCAGATTCCATAGGCTTTCGGACACAAAACTGGGATCTCCTCCCCCTTGTAAATAGAGATTTCCTTTTAAGATAGCGTTTTTTATTTTATTTTTTGCTAATAAGCGTGTGGTAAATTGAAAAGAGGGAGATAAAGAATCCAGTAAAGCGGAAGCTGTAAGAATTTTTATCAAAGAAGCAGGAATAAAATCCTGATCGGCATTCATTTGATAGAGAATTTCCTTTTCATCAGATACAATGAGACCCAGCTGATGGGTAGGGATACCGCTTTTTCGTATAGCCGCTTTAAATTTTTGATTATACCAGTCTATATTTTTAGACCAACAGGGGAGTGTAGGGAATAAGCAAATAAGAAAAATTATTATTTTTATACTAACCATATTTGAATTTTTCGGTTGTTTTTCTACTGCTTCCCAGGGGAGAATCCCTGAAAGATTTGGAACAATCAATCTTTTTGGGTTTAGTAAATTCATGACAACTCTGACTTAACTCCTTTTACTTTTTACTCACTTAAAATTAATTCCACTTTCTTGTTTGTTGGTAAAGGGGATAAAGGAGGGGGATGAGTTTGTATAACCTGACCGGAACCTTTTACCTTTAACAGAATTTGTTCTTTACGGGCTTTTTGGTAAGCTTTTCTTAAACTTAAGCCGATAAAATCGGGAGTTTTACCTTTTTCGGAGGATAAATCTCGGGAAGGTTTTTTATGATTTTGTGCATGAGTTTGTTTTTTTGCTTTTTGTAAAATATTTTTTTCCGTTATCAAAACCGGAGAAAGTCCTGATTGCCTCACAGCGTACTCCGCGACTTTGGAGAACACAGGAGCGGCTACAGTGGATCCGTAAAACTTTTTTTGTGGTTGCTGAACCACTACATAGATGACAAATTTAGGGTCATGTGCAGGAATAAACCCCGCAAAGCTGGAGATGTATTGGCCTTTAATATAACCTCCTTCCTCAGAGTCCACTACTTGAGCAGTTCCTGTTTTACCGGCAGATAAAAAACCTTTTACTTGTGCTTTTACTCCTGTTCCACCCTCAGAAACAGCGGATATCAGCATCACTGTTATCACTTTAGCCTGTTCTGATGTCAGTACTCTATTTAGAGTTTTTGGTTTAAATATTTTTTTTTCTCCGCTCTCTTTATAGAACACGGATTGTGTAAGATAGGGTTGTTTAATTAAGCCGCCATTGGCGATAGCGGAATAGGCAGTTACAATCTGTAAAGGAGTAACAGAAATAGAGTGACCAAAACCAATAGTGGCCAACTGTAATTTTTTCCAAGGAGTTTTATTTAAAATGCCAGCACTTTCTCCAGGAAAAACAAAGCCCAATCTAGTGCCAAAGCCAAAGTCTTTTAAGCTGTGGTATAGAAAATCATCACCCAGGTCCAAAGCCACCTGAGCAGCTCCCACATTGGAGGAGTAAGATAAAATTTCTCTTAAAGTCATATTTTCAAATTGATGGGTGGATTCCGCCTCTTTAATAATGTGTCCTTCAATAGAAAGTTGTCCTTTCATGCCATCGTAACGGGTAGAAGGTAAAATACCCTTTTTAAGGGCAGCGGACATAATAAAAGGCTTTAATGTGCTACCGGGTTCAAAAGCGTCTGTTACACAGCGATTTCTAAATAAACCAGGATCAGAATGAAAAGGGTGGTTAAGGTCAAAACTGGGGTAATTGGCCATAGCCATTATTTCACCAGTTTGAGGAGCCATAATAACTCCTAAAGCGGACCGGGCGGAATATTTCTCTACTACTTTTTTTAGCTCTTTTTCAAAAAAAAACTGGAGGTCACTGTCAATGGTTAAATAAATATCAGTCCCGTTAGCTCTTAGGGCCATTAAGTTGGTGTCTATATCAGAAAAGAGAGGACGCCCCATAGCGTCTTTGCGCACAAGTACTTTTGTCTCTTCTCCACTTAAAATTTTATCGTAGATCAATTCCAAACCCTCCAGTCCGTGCCCTTCGTGTCCTACAAAACCCAGGGTTTGTGCCAGAAGGGAACCATTTGGATAAACCCGTTTTGGTTCTTCCAGAAAAGCGAGACCTCTTATTTTCCAAGATTGAATGAGGTTTGATTCTTTTTCACTTGTGTGCCGCTTTAGCCAAACAAACCGCCGATTTTTGTTTTTGATTTTCTTATAGATGCGATGATAAGGGATATTTAAAAGCGGCCCTAGTTTTTTAGCTATCTTTTTAGGATATTTAATTAAAGAGGGGTCGGCGAATAAAGATTGAGAGGCTACAGTAATAGCTAACTCCCGACCGTGACGGTCGTAGATGATACCTCTTCGGGGTTTTAACTTAATGAGAGTCTCGAAGTTTTTTTTCTTAACAGTGATGAGTCGCTGATCTGGAAAAAATTGGAGCCAGGCCCCTCTACCTACAAAGATAATGTAGAAAATGCCTAAAACAAAACCAGCAAAAATAATTCTCGACTTCATGTTCCCCTGGGGTATGGTTCTCTCTTTATTGAGGTACGGCCGCTTTTTCTCCAATAACTAAAATAACTTGTCCTTCTTTAGCCCAATCCAAAGTCATTCGAGAGTGCGCCCATTTTTCTAATCTTTCTGATCGTGTCAGATGAGCTTGTTTCATTAAATTTTTATAATACTTGTCTTGAAGGGTACCATAAAATCGAGATCTTACTAGAAAATCATAGTTCATACTCCTCAGCTGCATTTTAAAAAAGACAATAGTGAACAGGGAGCAAATAACAATGATCACATTAAAAAAAGGTTTGAAGTTATGTTTATGTTGAGACAAGTCATACATACTTATTTACCCTCTCTCTGAAGTCAGAAGCTTATCTATTCGGTTCTGTAAAAGTTTTCTTATTCAACATTGTGTAAACAGGAGAGAAAAATTTCGGACATGCGTTTTGTCACAGAACCGTCATCTCCACAAAAATACTGTCCCCCGCAAAAGCATTGTCCCCCGCGAAAGCGGGAATCTGGTATATTTACCTTCTTTCAAAGCACATTCGATATATTGTTTAAAACAATCACGGACCGACAATCTAGTATATTTACCTTCTTTCAAAAACACGAAGTTTTGCGCTACGGGAGCGGGGGTTTCTTTTTATTTCCTCTCTGGAGGGTAAAATAACTTTTTTAGTCAGGTTATACCCTTCTTCCATTTTATGTGCTTTTTTAAAAGTGTTTTTTACAATTCGATCTTCCAATGAATGAAAGCTTAACACAAAAATCCGCCCCATTCTATTGAGGGATAAGATCATTTTTGGCAGACTATGACTTAAGCCCTTAAGCTCCTCATTTACTTTTAAACGCAGTGCTAAAAAATAAGGAGTGGCTGGGTGAGAGCCTTTTTTTCTCCAACCTTGTGTATTTGCAATTAAATTAGCTAGCTGTTTGGTGCTTTCTAATAAGGTCTGTTTTCTTTGCTTTATAATAGCCTTTACTACACGCGCGGGTTTATATATTTCTCCATACGAGTAAAATAGTTCCATCAGTTGCTTTTCACTCCAGGAGTTAATAATATCACGAGCTAAAAAAGTTTTTGTTTTGTCCATTCTCATATCCAGAGGGCCATCTTTATAAAAGCTAAATCCTCTTTGTGCCTGATCCAGTTGAGGAGAGCTAACCCCTAAATCCACTATAATTATATCAAAACCTGTGTTTTTCAAAAATAGGGGAAAGCAGTTTCGTGTTAAGTCTGAATAGGAATGGAAATTGGCGTGTATTAAATGCAGAGACTGTTTAGGAAAATAAGGTTTTATGTTCTCTTTTCCCCACTCTATGGCAGAAGAATCGCAGTCCAGAGCGATAACTGACAAAAAAGGGTATTTTTTGAGGATGGCTTGGGTATGACCTCCTGCACCAAAAGTAGCGTCTAAGATCCATTTTTTTTGTGTAAAAGAAGCTGCTTTATGAGTAGATTTTTCATTTTGTAAAGTAGGAGGCAATAAAGTTAATATTTCCTCTAGTAGGACAGGTTCATGCTTAAAAACAGGTGCTTTCACTTACTTAGTTGTCCCTGATAAGGTTTTCTTATTCAACATTGTGTAAACAGGAGAGAAAAATTTCGGACATGCGTTTTGCCACAAAACTGAAGGCCCTCTAAGGGCTTTCAGTCCCGTGAAAACGGGAATCTAGGAAGACAAGTCATTGCCCTCCCGTCTCAAGGAAACGGAAAGCCACTTTGGTGGCTTTCCGTCCCGCGAAAGTGGGAATGGGCCGCTCTGTGCTCAAGGGCCTAGAGTTTTTACGAAATCCAGTACTTCTTGAGCGTGATCAGGTACTTTCACTTTTCTCCACTCTTTAACCAGACTTCCTTTTTTATCCAGAATAAAAGTGCTTCTTTCAATGCCCATTATCTTTTTACCATAAAGGTTTTTCTCTTTGATAACATCAAGAGCTTTACAAAGTTTTTCGTCAGGGTCACTTATTAAGTCGAAGGGATATTGGTATTTTGCTTTAAATTTCTCATGGGAGGCAAGACTGTCTCTGGATACACCTATTATATGAGTGTTGTAAGACTGAAACTTTTTATATAGACGAGAAAAGTCTTTTCCTTCACTGGTGCAGCCGGGGGTGTCATCTTTAGGGTAAAAATACAGCACTAGATTTTTGCCTATGAAATCTTTTAGCCGCAGTTCTTTGTTTCCTGTAGTGGATAAAGTTATGTTAAGAGTTTTATTATTTAAAATGTTTTTTTTCATTTTGAACCCAAAGGATTTTATCCCCGTTTCCACGGGGACAAGCTTTTCCGAACCTTCAAAGGAGTATCAACTTTTAAATAAATAGGTATCACTTTTCTTATTGTAAATCAAGTGAGGCTTCTCTTTGTTTGATTTACCTATTAGCTTTTTACCTCCTGGAAAAATGATAAATTAGATGGGAGGGGGATTTATGAATATAAAAGAAGTGATGTTTTTTACCTTCTGGAAAAATGACAAAATAAATGGGAGTGGAATCAACAAATCTTTAAAATGGTTCAATATTTTTTGTAAGAACAGTAAAGTTCAAAATACTTCTTTGATCTGTAGTTCTAAAAATGGCACGGATTTTGCATAGCTTATTTTTTAAAAAATATGTTATTATAGAGAAAGGAGATTAAGATGAGTAAATCCACAATATCACCAGCAAATGAGATTTGGAGTCTTATAAAAGAGACCCAAAGGAATTTAAAACAGTTTTCGGCTGAAACAAAGAAGTGGCAAGCTGAAGCAGAGAAGCGGCAAGCTGTGCAAAGGGCTGAAGCAGAGAAGCGACAGGCTGAAGCAGAGAAGCGA
>JAPPLY010000086.1 GCA_028819305.1 Bdellovibrionales bacterium | reverse complement strand
AAAGAGTATAAAAAATGATGCTTACTCACTGTCCATTTTTCAGGGACGATCCACATCTCCTTTTTTATGAGGTTTATAAACAAAATTTTGAAACTGCGGTTCTTCAGGTATTATACTTGGCTTATTACCTTTATGAGAATCAGAGCTTCCCTCTTTTGTCTGTTTTTTTCCAAAAGAAGAAACATCAGGAAAGTAATCTGAAAAAAAATGTGAATCTTGTTCCATAGGCCGATATTTAATCTGACGAATGAATTCCACTGGTAATCTTTTCACAAAATCAACTAACTTCCTTATATTTTTATATTTTTCCTTTACTTCTGGTTTAATAGATCCCGTTTGCCATCTTGTATGTCCAGGATCTTCAAGAGCACGCAACAATCTGCTAAGAGGGTTATCAGAAATTATAAAAATCGCTGAATATCCCCTTTGTTTTTTTCCTTTACTAATAGCTTCAGTGATTAATAAATTATCTCTCCAAAAATCTATCGGTTGAGATTTGTCATTGTTCTCTTCTTCTTTTTTTATAAGAAGAATGGCCTTACCCTTTTCAGATGCTCCTTGGTTTATTGGCAACTCAATTTCAAAAGAAAGAAAAAAAGAACTGTTTTGTTCTATTAAATCTGTTGTTAGTTCAGGAAATTTTAAGTTTTTCCAATCGTCTTTTTTTATAGAGTACTTTTTAGTTCTATCTGATGTCTCATAATCCATTGCCAGGCTTACCTTAGGTGAGTCTGTGTAATCCAGAATGGTGTTTTTATTAATTTTATCATCTCCGATTTCAATCTCGAGTTTCTCATTAATAATTGAAATATAAAATTGATTTAAACAGCTTTGCTTTATATCCTCTATTTTTATATCATCGCAATAGGGAATGGCTACAGATAACCCTTTTTCTGTCTTCTTTCTCTTAAAAAGAGTACTAATAAAATCTGTGTAATTTTCAACACGGATCTTCAAGTTCCCATAAGGACGATACTCGTATTTACCTATGCTATGGGACTTCAAAACAGCTCGTCCTTGGAATATACTTTGATTATTATCAAATACAGAATATCCGAAAAAAGTTTTTATTTTACTAACTGCCAAGAAAACAGCTTTACCTATACCGTGACTACCTCCTCCCTCTCTTTTATTTGTAATGTTATCAGCTTTAAAAAAATTTGCTTTATTCTTTCCTTCTAGCCCTTTTGTATTAAAATCTTCCAATATAATAAATTTTACTTTTTTCTGATCTTTATGAGCTTGAATCTCACATTCTTCTAAATGCGGTTCAAGATTAGTTAAAAAATCTTTTAATTCTTTTTTGTTCAAAAATTGCTCATTTATAACTACTTTCACTGCTTCTGAGTTATTACTAGCATCCAGAGAGTTTTGTATAAACTCTCTTATGAGACTATCTGATTCAGAAGCTTCCTTAAAAAACTTATCACTGCTTGAATCCTGTCTCGTTGAATCTTCTTTATATTCTTCAAATTCCCATTTCATACTTAATCCTTATTTCAAACTAAATTGCCTCGACTCTTCTGAATCTTGTTTTCTAAAACGCTCTTTACACATTTGAATTTCACTCTCTAATGCTCTAATAATTTGTTTCACTTCATCTTGCGTATATTCATAATTATTTGTATTTGACAAATTACTGATCAAACTGATTTGTTTAAGGGCTTTATTGACTCTTTTATTAGCCAACTCAATAAACCTTTGTTTTTTTTCACTTATATTCATATTCCCTCCTTTTATTGATAAAAAAGGATTACTTAATTTTCAATTTATCTACTAAATAATAAAAATACTGTCAATATAAAGAATTATTTTGCAAAAAAAATTTATATTTTTATAAAATAATTAATCAGTATATAAAGAAAAATTGTAAAAAATCATACTATTTACTATATTTTATATGTTAAAATTCTTGATTTTTAAGAAAAATTGTACTATAAATATAGTATGAAGAAAGGGACTTTAAAGCTCAATACGAACAGAAAAAAGCTTTCTTTAGTGGCTCAATCTGCTGGGGATTTTGTGCGAATTGAAGATGCTGAAAAAATATTGAACCTTTCCCGAATCCAGTCGGCCAAACTTCTATCTCAGTGGGCAAGCCAGGGCTGGCTTAGACGAGTTGGTGTCGGCACTTATGTTCCTGTTCCACTCGATCTTTTAACTTCTAAACAAGTTGTAGAAGACCCCTGGATTCTTGTCCCTACTTTGTTTTCTCCTGCTTATATTGGTGGTCGCACTGCCACTGAATACTGGGACCTGACTGAGCAGATCTTTCGTGATATTGTTGTCTTCACTTCCCGTCCTGTTCGATCCAGAAGAGTTAAAAGTCAATCTGTTACTTTTACTTTAAAAACTATTAAAAAAGAAAAAATATTCGGCACACAAATTGTATGGCGTGGTCAAACACAAGTTGCTGTATCGGATGTTTATAAAACCCTTATTGATATGGTGGACGATCCCTCTATAGGAGGCGGTATCCAACATATTTCAGATTGCTTTGATAACTTTATGAAACAAAAACACAGTAAAAAACCAAAAGACTCTTCCCAGAAACTTGATAATTATAAACAATGGAAAGAACATAGTTTTAAGAAACTTATTTTCTATGCTGAGCAGTTAGGCAATGGAGCTGTCTTTAAACGGCTCGGCTTCCTTGCTGAAAGACATCCAGAGGGGTATGATCTGGCTGTAGCTTGTAAAAAAAATCTAACTCAAGGAAATGCCAAACTGGACTCCTCTCTAAAATGTGATCATCTTATTACTCGCTGGCGGCTTTGGATTCCAAAGTCATGGCTCAGAAAGGTTGTTTTATGATTAGTAAAAAAGAAATTTTAGATAGAACAGAGATAACAAATCTCAACCCTCATATTATTGAGAAGGACTATGCTTTGGGATGGCTGCTGGCTGGTATCTCAGTCCATAAGGAAATTGGTAGTCAATGGCTCTTTAAAGGTGGCACTTGTTTAAAGAAATGCTACTTTGAAACTTATCGTTTCTCAGAGGATTTGGATTTTACATTAACAGAGGAATCTCACCTTAATATAAAGTTTTTAAAAAGTGTTTTTAGTGAAATCTCTGAATGGATTTATAAAAGAACCAGTTTTGAGTTTCCCAATCACCTACAGGATTTTGATATTTATGAAAGTCCACAAGGTAGATTGAATTGTCAGGGGAAAATTAGTTATCAAGGTCCTATATCTCCACGCACAGGTGGACTGCCTCGTATTAAGCTTGATCTTACAGCTGATGAAAAAGTTGTTTTACCTTCTACTCTAAAACAAGTTTGTCATCCTTATAATGACAGTCCAGAAAAAAACATTAAGGTAATGGCTTATATTTATGAAGAAATATTTGCAGAAAAAATCCGTGCCCTTTCTGATCGTGCAAGCCCTCGTGATCTATATGATGTAATTAACCTATATAGAAATACTGAAGCCTCTCCAAATATGTCAGCCTTGCAGGAAGCTCTTAAACAGAAATGCGAATTTAAAGGTATGCCCGTACCAACAACAAATGATATTCCTAAACTCAAATCAAAGCTTAAAGGTACATGGCAGGTAATGTTAGGGCATCAACTTCCTTATTTACCTGCCCTTGATTCTTTTTTACAAGTTCTCCCTGAGTTTTTTAAATGGCTGGAAGGTGAACAATCACCGGAAGAGAAAACACCTTATAAACTCTTAGAAGATGAAATTTTAGTTAATGAACAAACAGCTTGGTTGCCTTTAAATCAAAATATAAAATCTTATATAGAACTTATCCGCTTTGCTTCCGCTAACAGACTTTGTGTGAATCTTGAATATCAAAATTCAACACATAAGACAGAGTGTTATTCATTACGAAAAACAAAAGAGGGTAACTTTATTTTATACGCTTGGAACACTGATAAAAAGGAAATTTGCCGTTATGAAGTTAATTATATCCAAGGTATTGAGGTAACTGATCACAGTTTTACTCCCAAATACTTGGTTGAGCTAACTCCAAAGATTTTGTAAAAAAAACCGTTGTATGATTTTTGTGTGATTCATTTTTTTCTTTTTTGGGATTCCGGGTCAACCCCCTAAATTTCGGACTGAAATCTTGGCATTTTTGTCATAATCTGAGTTCATAATCAGCTAAATTAAGCTGAGGCAGACGCTTTTTAAACTCCTCTATAGTCATATTCAACGACCCATGTATTTTTTTCTTTCTGTAAAATTCAATAAAATCAACCATCATTGTATGTGCTGAACGGAAGTCTAAAAATGTCCTGGGGCTTGTCACATTAGTTTGATACTATGGAGAAAAAAGACTCAATATACGCATTCTTATTAGGGCACCTAGGAGGTATAAAATCATCCACTAAAGGAAGCCCATTTATCTCCGACTTCTAGTTATAAACAGTTTATTTGTTCACATTATAATGGCAGGCTACCACCTCTGCTGAACCACTCTCCGCTAACTCTAAAAGAGCCTTCTTCTTCAACTCCAAAGGGGTACTTAACCTTTGCTTTACTCTCTATATCTGACATCACTAATCCCCTTTCAGTAGAACATATCCTCTCTTCTAAGAATAGGCTAATATCTATTAGATCTCAGTCCGGATTATATAGGGGGCTAAAGAGCTTCATTCCATAAATTCCCTAAAAATGGAATCGTTAGTTGGATTAGCCCCCATATTTGGCTACCCCGATTGTGTTAATTTAACATACTCTACGGGACATTAGAGGAGGTATTAAGAACCGTTTTTTAATTTTCTAATTGCTTTTTCAGATAGACCTGTCACTTTGGAAATAAAAGAAATATCTGTTTTCTTTTTCAACATATTTAACACAACTTGTTGCCTCTCTTCCTGTCGTCCTTCTCTTTCCCCCTCCCAGCGTCCTTTTTCTTTAATGACTTCTAATGCATCCATAACTCCCCCTATTTTTAAAGTACCCTCTCTTTTAAGTTCTTCCTCTGCCGTAAATTTATGTTTTTCTTTGCACAAGGAAAGGCTGCTGTTGAAACATTTTTATAAAGGCTCGGCCATTATGATTTTCAATAATTTTTGCAGATGGAGTTCCTGTAAATGTATGTGTTGTTGCGTGAAAAACAGACAAAAACAAATCTTGCTCTTTTTGATTATCTTCAAGGTGTTGGATTTTTAATCCTATTTTTTCTAATTGTTCTCTGGATATTCTTCTGCTATGAGTTTTAAATAATTTATTATTGGACAACCAGTTAGCAATTTCCTTTGCTTTTTTCCTATCTTCTTTTAGCATATATTTTGAAAGCCAGCTTTCAACAAGTTCTCGTGACATTTCTAAAGCCTTTTCACTTTGAATAAGCAGATCAGGGCCATATTGGTTTAGCATAGGAATCCATGAACTCAACTTAGCTGGGTCTTTACATTCTTGTTGAGCTCGATCAAATTGATCCAATATGGACTGAGCAGAGGCCATTCTTAAACCTGTTTTTGTGGGTATAATAAGTTGTGGATCAGTAGGCCCCAAGAATGAATGTTTGCCAAGAACTATTTTATCTCCTGCACAAGCAATCATTGTTCCAGCAGACATAGCTACTGAGGGGACAATAATACGAATATCTGTAAATTTTGAACGCAAGTAACTAACAAAAGCCTCAGCTACTTCCAAAGGGCCTCCAGGAGTATGGAGAATCAGGTCTAATTCAGAACCAGAAAGACCATGAATCACTTCCATAAGACCTTGTAAATCTTCATCGGAAATACTTAAAAAGGAAGGAGGCACATCTGGTTTAGATGTCCAACAGGATGCGTAAAGAATTGTATTGCGTTTTGTTAAATCAGAAACTTCTTTTAGATATTTACGGCGGACAAAATCAACTGGAGATTTGACACCCGGCTGTTTAGTAGTTTCATGTAATTCTTTAAGAATCTCACTCCATGTTGGCATTCAGTATCTCGCCTTTCTTAGAAAAATCTGGGTTCTGATGAATCCGAATTAGTAACTGTATAAGAAGAGTCTTTAATAGCTTGATGAGCCTGTTCTGCTTTATGACTTTCTTTCCAAAGGTTATAGACAGTCATCATTTCTTTAACACCTGGTCGCTCAAGAGACTGTTTTCTTAACTCAGCATGTCTTTTTGCCCTGTTTTTTGGTGCTTCATATTTTCCCATAAAATTCCCCCTTATTTTATATAATCCCAGAACTAAGGTTAAAAAGCCCCCTAAAATGGCTTTTTATTATCATTGTATTTACTGGAAAACCTCATTATGGACTAATTTTAGTGTATCGCTCTGATATGTAAAAAGCAATGAAAAGAGCTATTTTTAAACCAAATCGGTGAATGAGATCAAAATTAGGTTCATGACTATTTGAGGGGATTATTATAGAAAGTTTATTGTATTTTTTGTAAATGCGGTTTGTATATGTGGAATAATTTGAGTGGTTATTTACTTTTGCAACAGACTTATAATTACCGATCTTAGCTTGTATTGGATCGTCCCTGAAAAGAGGATAGTGAGTAGGCATCACTTGAGATTCAGAGTATGAAGGTTGTTTAAAAGTTCTTTCGTCATGGTTTCAAATATTTTGGAAAGTTTTATATATATTTCCTCTTTAAACTCTGTTTTTCATCTGGAATGTCCCTCATATATGGACAGTTGCTAAGCATCAAGCAATGCGTTAAAG
>JAPPLY010000061.1:0-7051 GCA_028819305.1 Bdellovibrionales bacterium | reverse complement strand
TTTCTGCTTCAGCCCTTTGCACAGCTTGCCGCTTCTCTGCTTCAGCTTGCCGCTTTTCTGCTTCAGCCCTTTGCACAGCTTGCCGCTTCTCTGCTTCAGCTTGCCGCTTCTCTGCTTCAGCTTGCCACTTCTTTGTTTCAGCCGAAAACTGCTTTAAATTCTTTTGGGTCTCTTTTATAAGACTCCAAATCTCATCTGCTGGCGATATTGTGGATTGACTCATATCATTCTCCTTTTTTTATAGTATCATAGTTGTTTAAAAAAAATAAGCTATGCAAAATCTGTGCTTTTTTAAAGATATAACCTTCAAAAAATTCTATTTTTTTTCATTTTACAAAAAATACATGTGATTTTAGGCACTTCTTGATGGCTATTTTTTTACAACATCTTATTTTACTGAATAGATACTGTACTCAAGGGAACAAGCTTGACCACAGAACGACTAGATTCCCATTTATAGGTAGGAAAAATCCAAACAGGATCAGTATAAAGACCGGAAAGTTACAAAAAATAAATACTTACTAGGTATAAAATTTAGGACAGAGACTGTTTTTGCCGATCAAGAACAGTGATATGTTTATTCGTTTTTTTTATCTTTTTTTCATAAGAAGAAGGGCTATCCAAAAGCCAGCCCTATCATTTCTGTTTTTTAATATTTTTTTTCTTTTATTTGTTTTTTCCTCTTGTTCCCCTCTAAATATACAAACAGATATGGATTCTCAAACAAATAGTCTAGAAGAAGACCTTAATGTGGATTACTCTGATTTTGAAACCATTCTTAAAAAAGCCGGGTGTCAGGATTTTCAGTCTCATGTATGGAGTTATATCTATAGAATCGTATCCATAGAAAACGGTGCCCCTCCCCCTTACCACACAGTAAGAGAAAGAATCATACAAAGAATTAAAGAACTAATGAAAGATCACTCTGCCTCTAAAGAGGACATTCGAAGATTTGCCACACGCTTTGTAGAAATTTATGCTTTGGTTACTGATTTTATGGACCAAAGACAAAGTGAAAGTGCAACGGAAACCCTAGTTCAATTTGAATATGGAGTGGTCGAAGAAAACAATGAAGAATTTATCAACGAACTGACAGAAACCTTCTTAGAGTTGGATAAAAACGCAAAAGCTCTAAATCAAGAATGCCAAAAGGAAGAAAGCCTTACTTATATTGCTCAAGACACAGATACACCTTTAACGGCTTCAGAAAAAACAGATGTCCCCTCCGATTCAAAAGGGGAGTGGGATATTGAGTGGTTTTACAAAATGAAGAGAAACACTCATCCTCTTGTCTATGGAGCCAGAAAAGTGATGTCCACGGCTTATCAAAGCTGCTCTGTATTGGATCTTCCTTTAATGTCATCGGGGCACAGTATAACCGGTATTCAGCGTGTTTCCATGCACTCCAGTGGGAACGGCTGGCGAAGGGTTGTCACTAATTTGAATGCCCTTGGCCACTCACATTACTACTTGAGAGGAGCCTCTATACCAAACTATCCACAATGTTTAAATGTGCGTCACTATCCTCTGATTTATGACTATGGTGGAAAACCGGCTACTTCCTTACATTCTATTAACTTATTTACAAACTCTGGATCAGGATCTAAAGCCCTGGGTGTGGACTGCTCTGGTTTTGTCACTACAGCTATGGCTAGTGCGGGATTAAGATTAAAACATAAAGTGTTTATTCGCCCTATCCATGTAAAAGGTATTAATTCATGGATGTTTAAAAATGCCAGAAGAAACAAGCTCTCCTGTCTGCAACAACAAGATATTCTACCTACCAACCCCATTCAATCAGGAGATATTATTGCCTCTAACTCTCATGTTTTTATTGTAGAGTTTTCAGGAGCTGATCCTCTCAACCTAAAAAGGTTTAGAAACTCTAATGAATGTCATTCTAGCAAAATAAAACGGGAAGACTTAAACTTTACTGTTATCCAGAGCAGTGCTCATAATAATGGTGTGGGTATCAATCGTATGCATATTCGAGATGCGATAGATGGATTAAGCACTCTTACAAGAGGGCTTAAAAAAACCGCTTCCAGAGCTTGTTATCAAATGTTCGGTATAAAAGCCCATGATAATATTAATGAAATCTCTATTTTGCGTCATGCCTCTGATGTATCTGCTTGTCGAGATAGAGAAATTTATCTTAAAAATCAAGAATGCTTAAAATCTTGCGAACCTCAATATTTATGATTATACTCCTCCCGTTTGTACCTGTGAAGCTTGTCTTTGCAAAAGTACTGTCCAGCGAAAGCAGGAATCTCGTCGCTACGAGAAGAGAGATTTACTAGTAAATGTGTGTGTCCTCCAGAAAAATAGCTTTGCCTTTATCGGGACGGTCCTTTGTCTTCCCTAAATAGGAAGCCAAGGACCTTGGACCCTCCACCGGCAAACTATTTTCCTGAAGGAATACAATTATACTAAATTGTGGATGCCTTTTTGATTCCATTTATAATGGTGATATCTCCTGAAAGATTTACCATTGTAGAATAAAAGTCAAAGTGCTTCAGGCATGCATTTTGCCACAGAGCGACTGTTCAAAAGGGCTTCTTCTTTTTTTTCAAACTTAAGAGGCAAAATCTTATTTTATCATAAGGTGAGGCTTTTTGTTGCATTGTGCTCAAACTTGTTCTCAGGGAAAAGGTGAACCGAACTCATTTTTTCCTCTTGCTGGCAAAATTTAGAGGAATGAACAAAGATACTTTTTACTTGCATCTCAAAAAAGTGTGAGTTTAGATTCAATCATAGAAAAGAAAACTTATATAAATTGATATTAAAATTGGTAAAAAATAAACCTCTTAAAGTATCATGAACCAAACAATTTAAGGTAAAGGCAAGGGAATAAGAGTAAAGTGTTCCTTCAAAACAAATTATATGTAATAGTTGGATTTATATTCATTTTTTTATTCCTTTTCCTAGGATGTAATTACGCAAATGACGATGGAATAAATTTTAGTTATGAGTCAGCTGATTTAAGTGAAATAAACGATTATACAGCCGCAGATTTTATTTTCGCTTTTTTTAATTCTTCGTTCTTATCTGATAATGTAGATGAAGATGCAACACTCGGAATAACTTTAACCTCTGTAATAGGATCAGAAAGTAAAGACCTACGACGGCTTTTAAAATTTAAAACAGAAAAAGTGACAGGTTATGAAGTAGAATATAGCACCCGTGATCCCTATAGTGGAAGGGAAATAACAGCCTCCGGCCTTTTATTAGTGCCTTCCTCGTCTCGTCCTTTACCCTTATTGGTATATCATCGCGCGACTTTGTTAACGAAAGCTGCCGCTCCCAGTTTAATCCCTGAAGAAATGATAGTTATAGATCCCATCATAGACGAACGAGCCACAATGATTATGTTGGCGTTGCAGGGATATATCGTATTAGCTCCTGATTATATAGGCTACGGTTCTTCTGATGATATTCGCCACCCCTACCTGTATAGAAAATCAGTAACTCAAACCTCATTAGATATGTTTTTTTCCGTAACAGAAGCCTTAAAAGAGTATGATATCTCTTTTACAAAAGATGTATATGTTATGGGTTACTCTCAGGGAGGACATGGAGCTATCGCCTTTGCTCAAGGATTTCAAGATAATAACACCCGTGATTTTGCCATAAGAGCTTTGGCCGCAGGTGGCGGACCTTATGATATACTGGAAACTATAAGAGAGCTTTTTGATCAAAACTTTATCACAAAAATCACGACTCTTTTATTTCTACAAGCCTATACCTATATTTACAATTGGGATCTGGATCGCATTATAAGAAAAAACTCTTATAAAGATGTGATTGAATCTGCATTTGAGTACGAAGATATAGAAGAACCGGCTAAAGAAATCCCCAACAAGGTGGATGATTTATTTAGGTCTCAATTTATTGAAGATATTCAAAAGGGCAGGAGTGATTCTATACAAAAAAATTTAGAGGAAAACAGTGTTTATAATTGGGCTCCTTCCGTGCCTGTGTTATTATTTCATGCTAGAAATGACAGGATTGTTCCTTATATTAATATGAAAATAGCTTATAATTCTTTTAACAGAAATGGATCTGCTTCTGTTACAAGAAAAGATTGTAGTTTTAAACGATTGGATAATTTGTTAAAAGCAGCTAAGAAATTAAATATAGATGCAAAAAAACCCACCCCTAACCATGTTAACTGCATTTTTATTTTCATGTTGGAAGCCAGCGATTTTATAAAAGACTTTTGATTTTTTGTCAGGCTTATTTTATATATGTAAATAAGGGTAGGGGAAAAGTGGTTTTTAATCTCCCTTTCGAGCTAGGAAAATTTGATATATAATATCACATAACTCGGAAGCATGACGCAAAAAAGAAGTCTCCACACAGGGAGAAGTAAGAGATTTAAAACGAGTTAGGCCCTTGAGCACAATGCGACAGCAAGCTTCACCTTATGATAAAATAGGATTTTGCCTCTTAATCTGAAACATGGGAAAAAATCCCTTTGAACAGTCGCTTTGTGGCAAAACGCATATTCGAGATTTTAAATCTCTTACTTCTCCCTGTGTGAGGATCCAGCGGAACCTATATCGTCGGTTCTGAAAAAGTCCTAACAATTGGATTTTATTTATAATTTTGTTATTTTAACAGAATATATATACCAGCTTGGTATAACTAATATAAGGGCTAATTATGAAAACTCAAACTTATTCTCCTTTTCAACCCAGGCAGTACCAAAAACCTATTGATGGTTCTTCTAAAATAAAACCCCTTATGAAGGAGGTTCCCGACGACTCTCTTACGGATGTGGATGTGTTATTTGTGGGGGGTGGTCCAGCGGGACTAAGTGGAGCTATTCGTTTAAAACAACTTTGTCAAAAAGATTTTCCTGATATTTCAATTGGAGTGATAGAAAAAGCCAGTAGAATCGGCGGGCACTCTCTGTCCGGTGCTGTTATTAATCCTGTGGCTTTTAAAGAATTGTTCCCTGATCTAAAAGAATCAGAGCTGCCTTTTAGGCAACAAGTGAAAAAAGAAAAATTATTTTATCTTACAACAAAAGGAAAATATCCCTTGCCTCTCCCCCCCACTATGAAAAACAAGGGTTTTTACACTACCTCCCTTTGTGAAACACTCAGGTGGATGGCGGAAAAAGCGGAAGCTATGGATATTGCCATCTTTACTTCTTTTACGGCTAATGAATTGCTAACAGAAAACAACACCATAAAAGGCATTAGCACCTTTCCTTCCGGCTTGAATAAAGATGGTTCTCCTTCCTCTTCTTATCAGCCTCCTATTTTTATTCGTTCCAAATTAACTGTTCTTGCCGATGGTTCACGCGGGCATCTTTCCCAAGCTTGGATGAAATGGAAAAATATCTCTTCTAAGTATCCTCAAACCTACGCTCTGGGGGTAAAAGAATTATGGGAAGTGTCTGATTCCTCTTCGCAAAGTATAAAGCAGGAAATATGGCATACAATGGGCTGGCCTCTTCCTATGGATTGCTTTGGAGGGGCCTGGGTCTATGATATGGGAGATCAGCTTGTGTCCTTAGGCTTGGTGGCGGGGCTGGATTCTCCTCTTCAAGATCTGGATGTGCATAATCAGTTACAGGAGCTGAAAAATCATCCTCTGCTTTCCAGGCTTCTTAAGGGTGGAAAGTGTGTGGAATGGGGAGCTAAAACCATCCCGGAAGGAGGTTACCACAGTATTCCTCAGCAGCTTTATGATGATGGTTTATTAATCGCCGGAGATGCGGCCAGCATGGTCAATGTACCAGCTCTTAAAGGTATTCACTATGCCATGACATCGGGTTTGCTTTGTGCGGAAGCGGCTCTCTTAGCTCTTAAAGCGGATGATTTTTCTAGTCAAACTTTAAAAATTTATGACGAAAAAATTAAAAAAAGTAGCTGTATTAGAAAGGAGCTTTATCCCGTTAGAAATGTTAGGCAGGCTTTTGATAAAAATATTATTTCGGGGCTTATAAAATCGGGACTGATGTTCCTTACTAAAGGAAGATTCCCAGGGGATCATAAAAAAACTTTACAACCGGATAATTTAAAAATCAGAACCCGCAATCTTGCCCGCGCGGAAGCGGGGAGCGGGGAGCGAGTAATGGAGATAAAATCTGCTGGGGATAAAAGCACACCGATCGGGTTTGAAAATTTCGATTTTCAAGGCTTGGCTACCAAGAGGAAAAAACCGAAAAGCCGCGGAAAAATAATACCCCCTGGGTATATTAGTAAAACGGAAGGAGTTTTTCTTTCAGGAAATAAGACAAGAGATGACATTCCCCCTCATCTTATGGCTAAAAAAGACCTGCCTGAAGAAATACAAAAGTTTTACACGGCTCTTTGCCCTGCTGGAGTGTATGAACAAAAAGAGGGAAAATTGATTATCAATGCTCCTAACTGTGTGGACTGCAAAGCCACCGATATACTAGGACCTGAATGGACACCGAAAGAAGGCGGTACCGGCCCTAATTATACCCGCATGTAAAAAACCATGTCTAGTAGCTGTAAAGCAGAGTGCTCCTGACTTGCCCGTGAGAATCTACTTTGACACATGTAGAACAAAAAAAACGGATGCAAGTTATCTGATGATAAAAAAAACACAGGCGGAGAAAACTCCGCCTAGATTGATGCGAATACTCACTTGTTATTGAGAGTACCGCAATTTCCTGAATAATATATTACTTATGATAGTGTATATCGAAAAATATATCAACTATTTTTTTAATATTCTCTATAACAATATTTTGTGTCTTAAATTGAGACATATATAAGTTAAATTTTTAAAAATCTTATTTTTTTAATCTATTAGCTAATATTAATGTAATATCTTCCGAACATATTCTAAACTTATTAAAGAGTGTAAACTATTATCGTCAGTTCTGAAAAAAATCTAACAATTTGATTTTATTTATATTTTTGTTATTTTAGATGTCATTCCCGCGAAAGCGGGAATCTAGTCGCCACGAGGAGAATGATTTATTAGTAAATGTGTCTATTCAGGAAAACAGACTTGCCTCTACGGGGCTTTGCCTCTACGGGGCTTTGCCTCTACGGGGCTTTGCCTC
>JAPPLY010000008.1 GCA_028819305.1 Bdellovibrionales bacterium | reverse complement strand
AGAATATGCTAATATCTATTAGATCTCAGTCCGGATTATATAGGGGGCTAAAGAGGTTTTCTTTCATATAGTCGTGGATAAATTGAATCAAAACCCAAAGTCCTAACACACCGAGAGAATTAAAGTGACTAAATATCGTCTTCTTGTGGGTTCTTTTTAGAAAATTATTAGCCTTTAGGTTGACAGTAGATTATAAAATTGACAATCTTCTTCAGAAGGAAGAAATTGCCGTATTAAGTCAAAAAGAAGGTATAAAAGCTTGTATATAAAATCGAAAATGGCTTTTTTTCTTTATTTTTGATTCTTTGTAACCAATAGCTATTATGATAGAAAAAAAAACAGTTAAAAGTTGTAAAAACTGCACTATAACTGAAGTGTGGGTTCAAGTTCTCGGAATGCCCAGTGAATATAAGAATGATCCAACCAACCCTTATCCCTTGTTTAAAAATTTGCAAACAGCTCTAGAAAGTGATGGTCATCAGCTAGATAAATGTACTATTAAAAAGACAGATAATCCTGTATTATTGAACATACAAACTGGTCCTCATAAAATATCTATTTCCAATCCTTTTTGGAATGGAGAAATTATTTGGAAAGAGAATAACCAAAAAAAAATATTAAGAGTAGGGCATAAGTTTTTTGCTTTGCATGCTCTTTTTGATCAGAATCACCCTTATATAAATTATGATGATAGTTTCAATAAAACCTTATGCAAAGTTATAAATTACATAGATAGTTCAAATATTTTTGATGCTATTCAAATAACTGTTCGGTATGTAAATGTGATGACAATTGGAGTAAATCAGGAAAAGAAGTTTGATGTTGGACAATACTTTAATACAAATGTTTCTTATAAATTAAATAAACGACTATTAAATACAAATTTTAACTTTGAATTTGCATCTTCCGATAAAAGGAATAGAATTATAGGGATAAATACAATTATAAGAGGAACAGCTATGAATAAAGTTTTAAATATTGTTCAAACAACAGGTGTGAGTCCCTTAGGACAGAAAACAAAATTAAATGATGCAATTGTTTTTAATGAAATTAAATCTATAAAAGAAGAGTTAAAAGATGTATTTTTTGATACTATGACTGATACTACAAAAAATAAAATAATGGGGGTGCAATATGTATGAGAACACTATATCAATTTTATCTGGAAGTAGTATTAGTTCAGGATTATTTTTTGATTTTTCAGCAAAATTCCCTTCTGAAAAAGAAGAAGATATAGATGAAAATAAGATTTACTTACCAATACCTTATAGTGAAATAAACTCCATTTTTGAAAAATTTCATGATATTGATTTTTTAAATGCAAAATTTGATGAATTGAAAGAAAAGGAAATAGATAATAAGATAACTGACTTTGAACAATTTCTACTTTACGATATTCTTGAAAAAAGAATATTAGAGTTCCCTAATCCATACTTACCTTCAGATCATGAAAAGGGAATGGCAATTATTAAAAGATATAATCTTATAGAAGAAAAAGAACCTGAGAGAAAAAATAACAATGGAACTAAAAAAAAGAGTTGGTTTAATTTATTCTCATGGCTCAATTAATTTTTTCTGAAATAAAAGACAAATACAGTGACTATAAGAAATATAAGCCTTGGCTTAGAGATAATTCTTACCCTGATTTTTGTGGATACTCTTGGGTAATAGAACAAACTTCTCTTACTATAGATCACTATAAACCAAGAGAGCATTTTCCAGAATTAGAAGCAAAATCAAAAAATCTAATTCTATGTACTCATGGGTGTAATTCTTCAAAGAATGACTATCATCCTGATGCAAAAAACAGACGCACCTACAAAGAGTATAATTATAAGATATTTAACTATAGAGAAGAAGATATAGGAGAATATGTACAAGTTGAAGAAGATGGAACCTTAATTTATTCAACTGTTTCATGTAAAGAAAGATTTTATTTCAATCAAAAAGTATTTAAATTTAATCAACCTCATTATAAAGAAGTTCGTAAAGAGTATCTTATGTTTTTAAAAGCTTTGGAAAGGCTATATAAAAAATATAAAGAATCTATGAGAGAAAAAATGTTAGTTGATTTAAATGAAATGATTGAATATTGCTCCAGGAGATATATTTTTTATAAACTATTAAACATTAAAATTCCAAAACAGATTGAAAAACTATTAACTAATAAAATAAAAGCAACGTGTTCTTTTAGAACAATATAATCTAAATTTTTGCGTGATTTTTTAAAAGCCGGAATAAAATAACTCTTACTTGGCTGTATTAAATAATATAGAAGATGTTTTCTCTCCTATATCTGAACTCAAAAGAGCTATAGCCTTTGCATACCTTTGAGTTGTAAACGCTTTTCTATACTAGCTCATATAATAACTCTTTGTATTCACCTTCTTTTGTGTATAGAATATCTATTGCTTTTTGAACATGAAAATCATTTGATGTCCATAAGCCTTCAAAAATACGATAATTCCCTGAAGGTGCTATAATGTTGGTCACAAAAACATCTTCAATAGGGTCTTCTTTAATTCTATCTATATCTTTATTTAACCAATTTGCGATTTCATTAACTGTTGGGGACAGATCAGATCTTCTACAATTCGATGTTATTAAATAAATGAGATTTTCTATTCAATGTGAATTTGCATGTAAAGACGGAATTGTTAGTAAGGGTGCTACTTTTGAAAGAGTTAGGAAAAGATCATATTTTTTCAGCTTTTCATTCAAAGGCATTTACAGTACTCCTCATTTTTTGTTACTTCAATTTGTCAAAATCAGCAAATGTAATTCTGTTCTTATTATTGTTATTTTTTGTATCCATTAAAAAAACTCTGTTTTGTTTAAAAGAAAAATCATATCTATTCTTAAAATTAGATTCAATGAGTTTTTATTTTTTTGTCTATTTATATTAAGAGAGTAAAGGAAGCCTCTGTTAAGAGGCTTCCAGTTTTAGTTTTTCTTCAATTAAATTTTCTATATCTGAAGTTTGAAAGTAGGTTGCACCATTATCAAAGCTCATAATTTCCTCGTCCTGCTCTAAACTGTAAATATAATCATCACAGGCTAATCTCCAGTCACAAGGACACATTTCCTTTAAAATATCTATGGTGTTAATTTCAATCCATGCGACTTTTGTATCTGTTGGATAACAGTCTTCAATCATTTGCTCAAAAATCTTTTCTTTATCTACTGGCTCAAGGTATTTCTTAAGAATTTCCTCAATAACCCATTCTGTACCATATTCACAGCCAACATTTTCAAGTAATCTCATTAAATCATCCGATCCGCAGTTATGGCATGTACCTGTTGGAGCTTTTATGTAACACCCGTAACAGAATGGTATGCTCTCCTGAAAAGCTAAAGCAGTTAGTTGATTGTAAATTGTTTCTCTTTTAGTCATGATGTACCCCCTTATGGTTATGTGTTGGTTTGCTTGCTTTCTTAAATACCCTCTGAAAACGACGGGAGCGATTTGCAAGCCAAAAATTGGGGGAGACCTTCAGGGGGAACCGATTTTTTGCTTGAGAACAGTTTTTTATTTCAATAAAAAAATAAGATAATCAGATCAGAAAAATTGTTCGCCAAAGCAAGCGACCAGAGTATTATAAAAACAATGGAAATAAGCAAACCAATAGGACAAGAGAACAAAGATAATAAATCACAAAAAAAACCTCCCGTAGAGAGAGGTTTTTACCTTCCACTAAAAAACTCTAAATACATTTAGTTTCTTAAAAAATCTTAGATAATATCGTCTGAATTATTTGACTAACTCAATCCTCTGGACAAAAAGGTTCAAAATAGTAATAAAATTGAAGTTTAAGCATTTTGTTTCCTACTTTAACTCTAGGATTATAACTTTAAACGTGAAGAGTTAATCTGAGACGCTAATTCGAGTGCTGTAGAATCTTGGACGGAAATTAACCCGTTAAGAATCTGCTGAAAGTTAGCTAAAGCGACCGTATTAGTTCGCAACTGATCCTGGTCTTCACGCCACATAGTAGTTAAAAAATATGAATACATTGAAATATAGTCTTTTTGCCAATAGTCGCCATAGTCTATTTCTTTAAGTTCGGATGCCACAATCGCAAGCCCTTTTATGCGAATATTCACTGCAACCCCTTTGCATAATAAAACGATAAATCGACTGAGGCACTTATTGGAACCACTTCGAGTTTTAATTAGGCGTTCATAAAGGGGTAAGAGATCTGTTATTAAAGATTTTGAATCGTCTGGCAGGAATTTAATGGTGATCTCATCAAGTCCTACTAAGGAACACCAAATTTCATCTTCATCCCACGACCTTTTTGAAGATTGTAGCTTGTTTATGGAAAGGGCAAGGTCAAAAATCTTCTCCATTTTGGATTTTAACTGTTTCCAGCGTTTTGGATGTTTAAGACCTAAACTAAAAAAATCTGCGCCAAAGTTGTCAATCCAGTAATGTCCATCTGCACCAACTTCAAAGAATGTTTTCAAGGATTGATCGAGTCTTATGTCATCACGCCAATAATAGGTAGTAGCAAATGTGTTAATTATCTTTCTATCTTGTTCATATGGTGTACCTTTTACTTCGCCATGTACTTCAATTAATTTTGAAAGTCTTCTAGAAATTTGATCCAGACCAGATGAGCAAAATTTTATCCATCCCGATTTTAAGTTGTTATCCCATCGTTCCATCGGAGAAAGACACGAAATCGCCTGAGTGAAACTTTCTAAATGAATTACATCCCTTTCAGCTTTAGGTAGTTTCAACCCATGTGCAAATTCGTAATCATAGGGGTTAAAGCTCCAGTCTGGCCATGCCTTCATGGCACTGCCATTAATAAACTTTTCAACAAGAAGGGAAACATCATTTTCAAATAGACTTTTTCTATCTTCAAGTGAGTAGGCACGAAATACTTTCGTCCTGAGTAAACTATTTCGGCAAAGGAAGACCTTAACAAGGTTTTGCCTTTGATTGTCATAAGGATAACTGACAATATGATCTACATCATGCCAGGCTGTACGAATTTTCGAATATTCGAAAATAAGCGCCATAATTTCCAGGAGAAATGTACTTTCAACTTTGACTGAGACTGCACTCTTAATGAGAGCAGCTATTGAAGTGGCCCGAGGGCCACAAACTAAACGTGCTACTTGATTTCTGATCCAAGTATCTTTTTCGTTTCCCACTGCTAGTTGACCAATTACTTTTGCCAAAATTACATCATACTTCCAACCTAAATGATCACGAAGGTAACCAGCAACTCCAGGATCGCTCCAGAGGCTTTTTAAAGCTTCTTCAATATTTTGTCTTGCTAAGTTCAAGGCTGTAACAGTAACTGAAGTAACTTTTCTTTCAGCGGCAATCAGTCTTAGTCCGTCTATCGCAAGCTTGCAATCTTTTAGAGTTGTCAACGTCGGATCATTGGATTCATCTTTAACTGTATTAGCAATGTACTCCATAGTTTTTTCTAACGCAGCTAGCTCATCCTTTGAAAATGAAGTGGCATCAAGTAACTTGTTCACATTTATTGGGAACATAAGTAATCTCGTATGAGCATCACTTTCTTCAAATTGTTTTTTGTTCTTCTCCAGAAATTCTGTAGGAGATGTATAGTTCCACATTTGGGTGCCATCCGGTAACTTACCAATTTTATAATTGGATGGATTGAATTTATGTACGAGAGCCTCTAGGTCTAAGTTAGGTTGTTCCTCAATTTTTACTTTCCAGCGAGACCTTGCCGTCGCAAAGAAATCCTGCATATTATTAGGGTTATTTAAGAGAAAATGTATTGCCCATTGCTCAATAGAAATCTTTCGATGATTCATCCCAAACCACTTTAAAGCCAAGTTAACCATAAATTGACCTTGTCCAGACCATGAGATCATTGAAATTGCTCCTGAGTGGTTTTGAAGCAAAGTATCCTGATCACACCAAATTACATAGGGGAGAACTAATAGAAATCGAAGTTTTTTCAGAAATAGCTTTGGACTATACTTAGCAATAGATATCAGAACGCCAAGTAATGCCATAGAGTCACTTTTCTCTGTAATTTGATCTATCCAAAAATCGATGTTTTCTTTTGCATCAATCTTTTCGTAAAGCCATTTTTCTAGAGCCATCAGAAAGGCTACAACTACGTCAGGACAACCTGCTACATCCGTGGCCCATAGCAATACCTGTGCATCTCCTCGCCAAAACTTTTTATTTCCATTAATTTCAATCTCAAGTCCAACTTTTTGCTTCTTTATCCGCTGGTCGGTTACAAGTGAAATCAGGGGAATCAAAGCGTCGAGAGCCTGTTGAGGTGCAGTTCTAAAAAAACATAAAAAAGGCCCCTTTGAATAAAAAGGTGGATAGAACTTCTGAATATAATCTGTCCCTAATCGTTTATCTATTCGCCTGCCACTATTATATAAATCCTCATATTCTTTGGGATCATCTATTATTGCGGCAAGCAAAATTTGAGACGCCAATGACGGATTAAATTGTATTAGATAACCAAAACTTTGCCCTTCCAAACATACATCTCTAAATTTACGATCTTTCTTAAATTGAGGACCATTAGGAAGAACTTTTTTTTCTATTCTTCTACGAGTGATCGGAACTGAACTGGGAGGAGAAGTTTTTGAATCCGACGAAATTACTGTCGGTGGTGGACGCTCAATACTATCCTCACGCAAGCCGATAAGCTTGAGGCAAAGATCTTCTATCTCGTTAGGTAGCTCAGGGTATGCAGCCAAAAGTGCTTGGTAGCACTTCTTATCTACGTCCCCTTTAACGTAACTATGAGATGTTCTTTTGAAATCAAAAATCCATTTTGCGCAGTTAAATGTTATTTTTGCTGCTTCTTTACGAAATGGAAAGTTATTGGGAGTAGACGTTAACCATTTTCCAGCGATTTGAGGCATTTGAGGGCTGTCTTTACTTATATTTTCATAATTGTCTGCTAAAAATTGCAAAAGACTTGGCCAGTAGGCATACAAAGGAACTCGATGGATTTGAGCTGCTGTTAACTCATCTAGCTCAAACTTCTTTCTCGTACTCATAACTTGAGGATTAGGAACTGTCGCATAAGCAAGAAACCGTTCTAGAAATCGATGTAACAATTTAAAGTTGTCAGAAAACAGCAACTCCTTAATAGTTTCTAGGATAAATCTTTGATTAATGGAAGTAATGGCAATATCAAGAAAGAGATCAACTAGAACCTCATCTCCACCACTTTTTAATGATTCTATTTCTTTTTTCCAACTATTGAACCCACCTGTTTCTAGAATCTCTAATGATGTAAGTCTTATTGATTGTTGCCAGTAAACATTATTTTTTCGTTTAAGAATCTCATGAATTGTTTTAGTTCTCTGCGAGAGTAAAAATCTTTGTCGTATCCAATTGGATCGTCCCTGAAAAATGGACAGTGAGTAAGCATCATTTTTTATACTCT
>JAPPLY010000040.1 GCA_028819305.1 Bdellovibrionales bacterium | reverse complement strand
TTTGAGAGATAAAAAATCCGAGATCCGAATATTTAGCCAGATCCCGGGTGAAACATTGAAGTTCACCAATTAAATCCCATTGGGTTAAAATCTGGTACGGATTTTGCATAGTTTATTTTAAAAAAACTATGGTATTATAAAAGATAAGGAGAACGATATGAATAAACCTACAATATCACCAGCAAAAGAGATTTGGAGTATTTTAAAAAGAGTTTCTGCTAGCCACGAAGAGGCAAAGCAGGAAATGAAAGAGATCCGCGCCAGCCACGAAGAGCTTCGTGCCAGCCAAGAAGAAACCGATTGGCAAATGAAAGAAACCGACAAGCAAATACAAAAAATAGGGGGCCGGTTTAATCAACGATGGGGAGCTTTAGTAGAATCTTTAGTTGAGGGGAAGCTTGTAAAGATTTTTCAAGATCATAATATAGATATAACACAAACCCATACCCGTTCTCAATCGGAATGGAGAAAACCCGATGGCCGTGTTGAAAGATGGGAGTTTGATATTATTTTGGCTAATTTGATAGAGGTAGTGGTTGTAGAAGTAAAGACCACTTTAGTCCCTAAAGATGTAAGTATTTTTTTAAAATACCTCCGGGATTTTAGAAATTACTTTACAAGATATAAGACGGACACCATTTATGGAGCGATGGCTTATTTAGCCAGTGAGAACAAGGCCCATTTGCTTGCGGAAGAGGAGGGGTTATTTCTTATACAAGCGACGGGAGACAGTGCCAGCCTTGTTAATAGAAAAGACTTTAAACCAAAGTCCTTCAGCTAAAGTTATTAAGTTGGTTTTGAATAAGAAAACTTTTTCAAGACTGACTACATCAAGTATCCATCAACCAGCTTAAGTGGCCACATCAAACGGCTATTGGCTGAGCATCCGATGGATTTGTTGTCTTAAAATAAGACAGGTGTTTAAAAAAAATCAAGCTCTAAGTATTGGATATAATTTTATTTTTTCTCCAAACTCTTTTTTTGTAAATAAAAAAGTTAAAAAAAGCTTTGGCTTTCACGATAAGTCATATAATCTATTATTGATAAGTTTTTTGCAGTGAGACAAACGCAGAGCATTATTTACGCAGTGGGATAAGAAATTGGCCTTTCCTACTAATAAACGCCATTTTTAGGAAGTGGGGCGTTATTTTTTACCTTGTATGTCATGCCTACGAAGTGTGTCATGCCCGCGAAAGCGGGCATCTAAGAGAACCTGCAGAGGCAGAGGGTAGAGGAGAACATGCTGGATAAAAAGGACAAAAAATTTATATCCGCTCTGGCTTTTGCGCAAACAGGTTTGTTGCTCATGGGGATCACTCTCTCCGGGTACTTTTGGTACCACTCCCTGTTGAGTGTGCAGGGGATGAAACATCTGTACGAAATTTCACAAATGTTAAATGAGCGGAAGGACCAGGTAGAGATATTAAGCAAATTAAAAGAGATAGAAGACCAATACGAGAACCAGGGTATTGGTGTTTCATCAGACTCACAGGAATAAGTAATTAACTAATAACAAACAGAGGGAATTAACTAAGGAACTAAAGCAATAAAAAAAGGAATTAAATAAGCAGCGAACCAATTAACTAAGGAACTAAAACAATAAAAAAGGGAATTAAATAAAAAAAACTAACTAAAAAAACAAGGAGGTAAATAAAGATGAAAATAAATAATAACAAAGGATTTTCTTTGATTGAGGTCCTGGTAACCGTGGGTTTAGTAGGACTCTTAGTGGGTATTGCCATTCCTAGTTACAATGGATATAAGAAAAACACATTGGCTATGGCCCTAAGAGCAGATCTAGGGAGTGGAGCTAAAGTTTATAATGCTAAATATGCTGTTGACTCTCATTATTGCCATTCATTTAGCGATGTAGGCTTATCTACAGAGCGTGCAACTAACCCTATCTATAGGAAGTCTGCGTTTTATGGTTTTCAAACTGTTGATACAACAAATTGCGGAGCTGTTACGGCGGCTGAGGTTCAGTATAAAACAGACTCAGACAGTGCTGGCAAATGCTCAGATGCCACTTATTTAACAAAATCGGCTTGTACAGGGGCTACTAAAACCTGGACTGCTAATTCAGGTGTAGAGTATGGTGGTTCTCCAACTGCATGTAAATTAGACGCAAATGAGTTTTGGATGGGAGCAACGACAAATGTTTCTAACTTAACTTCATTTCTTACAATAGATGAAGAGGGTAGAATAAAAGAAGAGTCAGGTTCCACCACACCAACGGATTGTGTGGACCCAGCTGCTTAATAACCTATTTTACTGTTAAAATCTTAAGGCCGGAGTTAAACCCTCCGGCCTTTTTTTATCTCGATGCAAGAACAAGAGGATGGTGTTGTTGTACATAGGTTTTTTATCAAAAATTTATGTCTTATTAATTTTCAAGTAAATATTATTTGACTTTTTACAAAGATCAGAAAAGCAGGAGAAATAAATGAAATACTTAATAGCTTTTGGTTTAATCCTTTCGTGTTATGGAGCTTTTGGATATTCAGATACTGTTGTTATTAAAGATATGTTTGGTAATAAGTTAACTGAATGTTCTGGACTATTATGCAGACCAACTTTTCAAGGGCAAATGGAAGGTTTTAGTAGGTTTGATAAAAATTGGGGAGGAGCTTTACTGCCAAGAATTGAGCATAATGATGGTACGGAAACAGAATGTATTGGAATGTTTTGTGAAAGAAAGAAAAAGGATAACTATCTTTATGGATTTTAGATATCCACAGGTATAAGTTTTTTTGGAAAAATCATAATTTCCTTACCAGTTTTTGAATATTGAGCATTATGTTGTATCATAAACTTTTTTACATACATTTTTTTATAGAGATTTTTAATATAGGATATATCATTGTAGGTCATGATCCATTTTTTAAGAGACGATTTAATTAAAAATTTTGAAAGATCTTCATGGTCATCATTTTTATAATTATTTAAGTATAGTGACTGTCCTTTTTGAAAATAGGGCGGATCAATCAATATAAAATACTGATTTGATTTTTTTTGTCTTTCCAGTCGTTTTAATAATTTTATTCCATCTAAATTATAAACTTTTATTTTATTATGATTTTTTTTTATTCTTTCCAATCGTTCGATAATGGTTTTTTTAGTAAATCGTTCATTAATTTTCCATTTACTTAGCTGGTTCATCCCTCCAATTGGACCTCCATTCATAATTCCTGAGCGGTTTGTTCTATTTAA
This sequence comes from Bdellovibrionales bacterium, assembly GCA_028819305.1. Lineage (GTDB taxonomy): Bacteria > Bdellovibrionota > Bdellovibrionia > Bdellovibrionales > UBA1609 > JANQSP01. The sequence continues at coordinate 4,731 of JAPPLY010000040.1, read as the reverse complement.
AAACAGAGTGGCAAATGCAAGTTTGCTCTCATCTTTTAAAATAAGTCTTTGTTTATTTTTTAATAAGGTATAAATCTCCTTTTGTTTCTTCCATTCTTGAATTGTTATTTTTGTTCGTCGTATTTTTCTGATTAAATAATCAGTACTCTGAACAGCAATTTTCCAAAATATATAAATTGCCTTATCTAAATCATTAATAATAATTTTATCAACTTTACTAGAATAAAGTAGAACTAGAGAGGCACCAGCTCCTCCTGCATACGGTTCTACAAAAGTAATTTTTTCATTATAAGAGAAGTTTTTTTTGAAAACACTTTCTAACTTTGGAGCAAGACAAGTTTTCCCTCCTGGATACCGAAGAGGGCTTACAAAAAAGGATTTGTTCTTTGATTTTTTTATTCCCATAATTTTTTAATAAACTTCTCCTGATTATCCCAAGATACCTTTAAATCCGCACTAGTAGGTATATGTTCCAGGTTATGAACATAAGAATTAAATGTGTGGGTGGAAAATATATTATGTTCATTTGAGATGGCCATACGAATAGGCTGTAATTCATTTGTTGTTAATGTTCTTTTTTTCTCCATATATTCACTAACAAACTTTATTTTCTTAGAAAGAGAGGGGGGGTGCCTTTGCGATTCTAGTTCTGTTTTAATTGAAGGTTTACTCTTAATAAAATGATCAACACTAAGCTCTAAAAACACCCTGAACAAAACTGCAACTGCATTTCTATACTTGTCAATATTCAATGTCCGCAATTCATTATAAATTAAATTAACTTTGTTCTGAGAAATGCTGATTGTAAAATATTGTGGAATCAATACTGTTCTTTGTTGAGTGGTCTTGATTGTCTTCCCGCCTCTTTTAGTAATAATAGTTTTAGGTTTTTGCTCATCAATTAAAATCTCATCTATCCATTTTTTTCTTTTATTTGCGTTATAGATTTCTCCAACATTAAAACCTGATTTGTTTATTGCTTTTGCAATTTTTCTTAAATTACTAAGGACAACCTGTCTATTTTTCTTAAAAATCAATTCCTTATTTTGAAAATCCAAACCTATTTTCTTTTTCACATAAGTAGTAATTACAAGCCGCTCTATATTTGTTGCTTGACCTTGTTTTAAGGAAATGTTGTGTTTCTCCATAAGCTCAATAACTTGAATATAAGGTCGGTTGGATTGTTTAATTTGAGATTGGTATCTAGCTGTTTGTTTAGCATTCCAAGGAACTTGTCCCACTCCTTTATTTTCCCCTGTATGTTCCAATTTAATCCAATGATTGGCATCCGCTTTGTTTTCAAAAACTATACAATTCAATGCTTCTGGGACACTCTGACCAGTTCTATTTAATTCTTTAAAAAATTTTAAAAGATTACTATCATGTTTTACTATATTAGGTTTTTTGATCAATTTTATTGCCACAAGCCTTCTATTTCCCTCAAGGACAACATATTTACCTTGGTTAGATTTAAAAACACATAAAGATTTTGTTGGGTTTAAGCCTTTATCTGCTATATCACTAGCTAAATTTTTTATCTTTGATTTCATTTTTGCCAACATGACTTCAAGGGCTTTTTGCTGATCTATAACAGGATCAAATCTGGGATTTTCATGGTTTATTAACAAGTTTTCTACTTCTATTTTCATTTTTTTATAAGACATATTCACCTCGCTTTTTCTCATAAATATTCAAATAACAGAATACATTAGAAGAGTACCCATTTTATAGTAATTTCCCGACTTCAGTACAACATGATGCAATAAATAATCTTAATAACTTATGATTTTCTGGTGCTAGACTAAAGGACCTATAAACTGCACCGTTTTATATGAATTGGTCTTTGAGCCTTTTCTTACTATTCTTTCAACAGTTTGTCGTAACTAATATAATGTAACAAATGTCTATTGCAACAAATTTATACTTCTATTTCAGTTTCGCAAATATTAAAGTTAGAATTGTCGATCTTAGTTGGTATTTTATCATTAGGAGGCTTATCTATTAGCTCAATAAAAGATGAAGAGTTTTTAAAATTAGTTGGGAAAATAACTAAACACTCTTTTTGAGTAATATTTGATTTATATAATATACCCGAAATTCCTGCAGCTCGTACCATTTGGCCAAATATTTGAGAATTAGAAGGGACATCAAAGTCCATTGGCTTGTTTCGCCATTTAATCTCTGAAATAGAGTCATACATTTGTTTTCTGGTTTTAACAATTTTTCGATCTATTTTGAGACTACTACCTAGTTTTTTCAAAGCAGGAGAAAATTTAAATTGGCTTAGTATCTTAATAATTCCCTTTAATTTTGTATCACCCCTTATATCAAAAACTGTATCTAATATTCCTTGAACCGCGACAATAGAAATAGAACTAGAGTCTGTTAGAGAGAAATCAAATGGAGACAACTTAGGGTGACCTTTAGGCAGCAACAATTCCTGTTCCGCTGTCTCTTTATCCTGTGCAATATATAAAGCAGAAAACCTAGGAACTAAGTCAGGATTCATATTACCTATGTTGAACCTACCACCAACAGGATCTTTTAAACTTCCTACAGTACATAAAGGATGATTACTATAACGCCATTTAACAGCTCTAAATCTTTTTTTTAAACGATAGTCATCTATAGCCTCTGACAAAAGACTTTTTTTGATTTCTTCCCAATGATCTAAACGTTGCTTTGCTAACTCAGAATATTCACCCCAGTAATAGTCATAGTGTTTTTTATAGATACGCCGATTATTTCGTATCTCCATAGCACTAGTGGTTTCTAAATGATGATTCTTCTGTATCTTTTTAATTTTAATTACTCTTTCTATTGATGTTTACCTTGGCTTGTTTTCAGAAAGAGCATTTCTAATAAATTTGATCAGTTTTTTAGACCTTCCAATACGAATCATATCTCTGGGGGTTTGCTCCCCTAAAAGAGGGTTAGGAGTATAAAACCATAGTATAGTTTTATCAACATCTTTAAAAAAGTCAGCCACTAAATTGATTGTTGTAGCCCACTCTATCAAACGCTCTTCTAATTCTTGAGGCATTTTTACATCATACCTGATGGAGTTTAAACCTACTCCAGAGGCTTGAGATACTTCTCTTTTTTTATACTTTAATAGTTTGACAACCTCTTCACCTCGTACATTGCTACCTTGAAATAAATTAAACCTGTCTTTAGGCATTTTAAATGCCGTATCTAACTGTGTTTGAGCCACTACTCCTCCTTTTATCTAATTAGGTACTAATTTTTTATAACATAACTTAACTTCATTTTCCATACTTTTCCATGATTTTTCCATAATTTCTAAAACTACTAGAACAAAATTACATATTTCTGAACAGCGACGTAAACCATTAAAGAGATGGTCAACTGGTCAAAACACTACATACCCAAATAGATTTCCACGGGCTTGCCCGTGGTCCTTACTGTTACAGGTTCATTCACCCACGGCTAAAGCTGTGATACTCTACCTGACGAACACATAGAGAAGTTTAAAAAACATCTACCTCAACTCAATTTAGCTGATTATAAACTCAAATTATAACAAAAATGGTTCAGATTCCAGCCCGCAATTTAAGTAGTTGACCTGAAATATATTAAGAGATAAAAAAGTAAAAATTTTGTTTAAAGTTTTATAATTGATCTTAGATGCTCCACTCAAATATTTGATGATTATCTGGTCCTTTGCTAAATGGAACAAATACAATTTTTTTGAATATATCTTTTATTAAACAAACTAAATTCTCTTTCTTTGATTGAATTTTTTTTTAAATAAAATTTCTTCTCTCTGGTTCAGAAAAATATCCTGTGTAAAAATAGGGAGAGTACGCAATTAATAACCAAAAATCTTTATATTTTTCTTTCCCCTTCTTTTGTAGAACAGAAATTATTTTTTCATATAAAAAATCTTATATTAAAGGCTGTTGGTTTATTGGTGGACGCTGTAAATACTGTCTGGCTTGATCTTCTGACCAATTACATCTCTTCATTACTGAAGGAATAGAAGGCCCAGGAGTTGCTAGTGTGTAACCTCCTGTGTATCTATAAGATTGTTTTTCTTTTTCATCTGTTATAGTAACTATTTCCACATCTTGCTTTCTTTCATTAAAATATAAAACTCCATCCTTAGAGGAATTAGACCCTCCTGTATATTCAATATAAGAAGGTTTATATTTATCAATAACATGATTGAATATAGCAAGCTCAGCTATCATGGTTTCATATTCCCCACCTTTTATTTTTCACACGAAGCATAATTATCCATCTCTTTTCTAAGACTACAGAGTAATTTTTTAAATTCAGATATAGATACTTTTTGAGACAATCTATCTTTTAAATTAATTAAATGTTTACTTGGTTTTAATCTGGCCATTACTTCCTTCCGAATTGTCCCTAAAAAAAAGGGACAGTGAGTAGGTATCATTTTTGGAAAAGTATAAAAACAGTTATGTGTTTTTAGGGCATCTTGATAAGACGTAAAACAGCTTATTTAATCTGTGCTAGTTACGACGAATTGTTGAAAACCTATATAAAGAAATTTTTATTATCTGCTGCTATACACAGCTTATTTCCTCTTTTGAATTTTCTTGATTTCTTCTTCAGATAGGCCAGTTACTTTTGAAATAAAAGAAATATCAGATTTCTCTTTCAACATATTGAACACAACTTCCTGCCGACCCTTCTGCCAGCCTTCTTGTCGTCCTTCTTGTCGTCCCTCTTCTCTAAAATAGT